>JANYJN010000310.1 GCA_025358475.1 Candidatus Solibacter sp. | reverse complement strand
GTACTCCTGGTATTCCTTCTTCAACTGGGGATCGCGCGGAGTGCCGTAAATATCGCTCGATTTGTACTTGCCTTCGTCGAACTTTTGGCGCGTCCATTCGTCGTGAATATGCGTTTCGTCCGCCTTGTCCATGACCTCCTGCACGAACTGCGGGGGAATGAAGTAGACGCCTTCCCGGTCACCCACCACCAGGTCGCCCGGCATCACGGTCACGTTGCCGATGCGCACGGGCACGTTGATCCCGGTGAGCATCACGCCAGAGATATAGCTGGGGTGGGCACTCCGGAAGTACGCCGGCATGTCCATTTCCGAAATGCCTTCCAGATCGCGGATCGCCCCGTCCACGATCAGCCCACCTCCGTTGGTGGCCTTCATCACGTAGTAGAAGAGGTTGTCGCCGACAATCGTGCCGCCGTCCTTCTTGCCGAACAGATCCACGATCAATACATCGCCCGGTTGCAGCATGTCGATGGCGAGCTGATTGTTCAGCGCCGGCGCGCCTTTTTCCCGCGCCTTGGCGTTCATCACCGTCTCGACGTCCGGCCGGGCGGGCATGAACTGCACGGTGAAGGCCCGGCCAACCATCTTCTTGCCGGGATGCAGCACCTGAAACCCGTCTTCATACTGATTGCGGAACCCCTTCCCCGGGAGCACGCCGAACACCTCCTCGGCGGACAACCCTTTAGCGCGCTCGATGATTGCATCGGGCACCTTGGGGCGGCCGTCGGGGAACCGCTCGAAGGGATTCTGCGCCGTGTATTGGATCATCTGCTCTCTGGTGAGCGTGTTTAACTGGGCGCGCATCTGCGGCGCAGCCAGGGCGGCGGCCAGGCAGATCGCCAAGCCGCAAATCGTAGGTCGAGTCATTTGTGTCCTCATTCCGTTCTCAAGCGTGTGCGCGTCCGCTGGTTACTTCGCGTGGATGGCGAAATCCCAGACCTGGATGTTGAGCTTGCTTTCCGTGTACTCCACCACCGCATACTCGCCGGGCGCCAGCTTTTCCTTGGGCCAGATCTTGTACAGCCCGCTAGCCAGTTCTTTCTTGAGGATGTCCACCATGGTGGGCTCCTCTACGATCTCGTTCACCACCGGCAGGGTGGTCACCTTTTCGACGATGCGCACCGCGCCCTTGGTGGTCAGTTGGGCGATGCCGAAGCGCTCCAGGTCGGAAAGCTGGAGGTAGAACTCCTGCTCGGGGTCGGTGAACACGTTCAGCGAATGCGCCCCCTGGATCTCTAGCGTGGCCTTGCCGTTAAATACCGGAAGCGGGGAGAGCTTCTTCAGAACCGCCCGTCCCTTATTGGTGTGGATGGTCGAGTCGGCCAACTTCATCACCTGCACTTGGTTGCCCAGCAGCCAGTAAGCGCCGGGATCCTGCGGGATGCGCGTCTTCTCTTTGGCAAGATCGCGCTCCGCTTTTTCCTCCTGGGCCATGACTTTGGCGTCTTCCTCCAGCATGGCCTTGCGCTCGGCGGCCTCGCCCACCGTGCGTTTCAGGTCCACCAGGTCTAGCGGGACGTCCTCCCAGCCGCTGCGTTCCACGCTAAAAAAATGGATCCGGTCGGGCTGCACCTGGTATTCGCGGACAATGTGATAGCTGCCATCCTTCATGTACAGTTTAAGGTTTGCGGCCCAGGCCGCGCAGGCCAGAATCGCTAGTGCCAGCAGGAGCTTCCGCATATGTCTGTAGACTACTCTACCGCTCCGCCGGTTTCCCCGCTAAGAATTGGCGAACTCCCGCGTCCTCTCTTACGTATAGGGGTATCAGACGGGCCATAATAGTGGTTCGAGGTCTCATTCATTTTATGTTGCGATTTAAGTCAATTCTTTCGGTCATTCTCTGTTTTGCGATGGTGCTGCCGGTGTTTGGCCAGACGCCGGAAATCAAAGGCAGTTCCAGCGGGGGCTTTTTTTACCGCTTCACCAAGAACTACCAGCCGACCGGGGTGGCCGCCATCAGCTTTGAAGATTCGCCCCGGATGGAGCGCCTAATGCGCGCCGGCCGCATCTATCTGTCGCTGCGCGATGCCATCGCGCTGGCCCTGGAGAACAGCCTGGATATCGAAGTGGCGCGCCTCAGTCCCAAACTGCAGCAGGCCAATCTGCAACGCGCCAGCGCGGGCGCGTTACTGCGCAACGTGAGCAGTAGTATTTCTTCCGGACCGTCGTCGGCCTCTCTTGGCGTGCTGGCTGGGGCGAACTCGCTGGGCTCTACCGGCAGCGGTTCCAGCAGCAGCGGTACGGGCGGCGTGCTGAGCGGCCTTAGCATCCAGTTGGCCGGTTCCGCCATCCCCAACCTAGACCCCACGGTCTTCGTCAGCGGCCAAGTCCAACACACGACGTCGCCCCAGACGAGTACTTTTTTTACGGGCACGACCTTCCTGGTCACGTCGTATAAGAATGCGAATTTTGGTATTCAGCAGGGCTTCCTCACCGGCACGAATGTCACTCTTTATATGTCCAACACCCTGGGGTTAAAGCAGAATTCGCCCAACAACGATTTCAACCCGGTAGACCAGGGCTCGCTGAACTTTTCGATCACGCAGAACCTGCTGAACGGCTTCGGCGTCAAGGTGAACAACCGCACTATCCGCATTGCCAAGAACCAGTTGCACATCTCCGACCTCACCTTCAAACAGCAAGTAATCGCCACTGTCAATAACGTGGTGGGCCTGTACTGGGACCTGGTGTCTTTTAGCGACAGCCTGAAGGTGAAACAGCAGACTCTGGACCTCAATACCCAGCTCTATACCGACAACAAACGCCGGGCGGAACTGGGCGCGCTGGCCGAGATCGACATCATCCAGGCCGAAGCCGAGATGAAGAGTAGCCAGCAGGATGTAGTGACGGCGGAAACCCAGGTATTGCAGCAGGAGACGATCCTCAAGAACGTGCTCTCCCGCACCGGCTTCAGCAACCCGGCGGTGACCGGCGCGCGCATCATCCCCACGGATCACTTCGAGGTGCCCCCGCGGGATGCCATCCAGCCCACCCAGGACATGGTTGCCGAGGCCTTCCAGAAGCGCCCCGAACTGGAACAAAGCCAGATCACTTTGGAGGATACGCGCATCAGTATGCTGGGCACCAAGAACAACCTGCTGCCCTCGCTCAGCGTCTTCGCCAACCTTTCCAACAACGGTCTCACCGGCAGCATTAATGCCTTGCCGGGCCCCATCACCCGCGGCGGCCAGGTGGTGGGTTTCGGACAACGCACGCCGGCTGATGTAAACGGGTTTTTTCTCGGCGGTTACGGATCATTTTTAAGGCAATTGTTTAGCCGTAATTTTCCCAACTATAGCGCCGGTTTCCAGCTCAATATACCGATCCGCAACCGCGCCAACCAGGCCGACCTGATCACCGACCAACTGAACTACCGGCAGGCTCAAATTCAAGATAAGCAGTTGCAGAACAACATCAAGCTGAATGTGATCAACGCGCAGATCGCGCTGAAGCAGGCGCGCGCCGCCTACGAAACCGCCGTGGAGGCGCGCACACTCCAGGAGCGGGTGCTGACCGGCGAACGGCGCAAGTACGAGTTGGGCACGTCGAGCATTCTGAATGTGGTGATGGTGCAGCGCGACACGACCGCCCGCGAGCTCACCGAAGTGGATGTGCGCAACCAGTACGTCAAGTCGCGTAACGCGCTGGACAACGTGCTGGGCAAGACGCTCGAGGTGCAGAACGTGGATATCGGTGAGGCACAGAACGGCATCGTGACGCGCGAACCGGACATCATCATCCCGGCGGCAACTCTGAAGCGGTAAGGGCAGGTGCACCACACAGAAGCGGAGCATCGCTGCGGCTAATCCGAGCCGCGACCGTCAAGGAGCGTTGGGATTGTGGCGAACGCTCCCACGGTCGCGGCTCGGATTGGAGTAGGCTCTACGCCAGGACTCCCTGGATTGGCCGACATTTCAGGAGGCCTGTCCAACGATTTATAATAGTTCTTGGCTAAAATATTTCCTTTCCAACCCTACCGGTATGCCGCGCAGGCGGGACCGCTACAGAATCTTGTCACGCAGCCGTACGACAAGATCTCGCCCGCCATGCAGCGCCATTACCTTGAGGTGAGCCCCTACAACCTGGTGCGCGTCATCCTGGGAGAGCGGCGGCCGGGCGATCACGAAACCGAGAACGTCTACACGCGCGCCACCCGCACCATGGAGGAATGGATCGCGAGCGGCGTTTGGGCGCGCGACGCCGCTCCCGGCATGTTCGCCTACTTCCAGGAATTCGTGGTGCCCGACACCGGCGAGCGCCTGGTCCGCAAGAGCTTCATCGCCCTCGGCCAAGTGGAAGAGTACGCCGCGGGCATCGTCTTCCGCCATGAGCAGACCCTCTCCGGTCCGAAGAAGGACCGCATGGAGCTGCTGAAGCACACCCACACGCACTTCGAGCCCATCTTCATGCTGTATCCCGACCCCTCGGGCGCCATCGATGGGCTGCTGGACGAGGCAGCGAAGGC
>JANYJN010000292.1 GCA_025358475.1 Candidatus Solibacter sp. | reverse complement strand
CTCGTGGGCCAGTTCGGACCCTGCATGATGCTGACCCCATGGTGCCGGCAGCGGGACGGGGGCGTCCGTCCCCAGAGGGGGCCCCAGGACCAGGGGGTCCGCCCCACCAATGCGGCAGTATTCCATCTTTTGGGCTCAATTAAGTGACATTGGGCAGGAGTGCCTGCGCCACATCTGCCAGTCACGCAATGTCACGTTATTCCTGCGTTGGCCCTTATGCGACTGGCTATAATTGAAGATCCTTATGACCCTAAATTGGCCGCTGGTGTGGCTTAGCCTTCGTGTCGCCGGCCTGGCGACCGCGGGCGCGCTGGTGATGGGACTCTGGCTTGGGTATCACATGACAACACGGGAATTCATCTACCGCAAGGCCACTCTCGGGGTGCTGGCGCTATTGTTTGCGACACCGGTGGTGATTCTGGCGTGGGTCCTTCTGCGGCCGGCATTTCCGTGGCAGGCCGGCGCCGCGGTTGGGGTGATGGCAGCACTGCCGCCCATTGTGCTGGGCGCGCGAGGGCCCATGCGGGAGTTGAACCTGGAGTACGGCGATGCGGCACGCAGCCTGGGTTGCTCGGAGTGGCGGATCTTCTGGCGGGTGATGCTGCCGCTGGGTTGGCGCCCGATTCTGGCGGCGGCCGGAGTGGCATTTGTGCGCGTGCTGGCGGAGTGGAGCATTGTGGCTGCCTTATGACACACGCACGCATCGGGAACGCCCGCCTCGAAATCGACCTGCCTCTGCCCGATGGGATCACGGCGCTGCTGGGTCCGGCGGGTGCGGGGAAAACGGCGACGCTAGGGGCGATTGCGGGCTTCACGCGTCCCGAGCGGGGACGCATCCTGATTGGCGACGCCATCGTGTTCGACGGCGAATCGGGCGTGAATCTGGCGCCTCGGCGGCGGCGCTGCGCATGGGTGGGCGCACGCGATGGGCTGTTCCCTCACCTGACGGTGCGGCAGAACCTGCTGTTCGCCGCGGACCGCTGGGCGCGATTGGAACGGACCAGGCGCGTGGCCGAGATGTTGGAGCGGTTCGAGCTGGCGGATGCGCTGGAGATGCGCCCGCGCGCCTTGCCGCCGGCGCGCCGGCTGCGGGCCGAGGTGGCGCGCGCCCTGATGACGGAGCCGAAGGTGTTGCTGGTGGATGACGGAGGCGCCGAGCGCGGCACCGATGAAGCGTTGCTGCGCCTGGTACGCGATGCGTTCGCGGGCGCGGTGCTCTGGGTCACCGGCAACCTGGATCTCTGCTACAGTTCGGCGGATCGGCTGGCGTTGGTGAATCTGGGCCGGGTGGTGGGGTATGGGCCGGCGCGCGACGTGATAGAGCGCCCGGAATCGGTGGAGGCGGCGCGGATGGTTGGGATATCGAACCTGTATCCGGCGACCATCGCGGCGCTCGACCCGGGGCGCAACCAGAGCCGGCTGGAGTGTGCCGATTTCTCTCTCACCGGGCCGTACCTGAAGGGGCACTTAAAGGGCGACCGCGTTTGGGTGGGGATCCGTGCGGAAGATGTGCGGGTGCACGCGGGCGAGTTGGAGCCGGGCGTCAACTTTGTGGCGGCGCACGTGTTGCGCATGACGGAGCGCCCTCGCACGGTGCGCCTGGAATTCTCGGGCGGCATCGCGGCGGAGATTTCGCGCGAACAATACGCGCGGCAGAAGGATAATAAGGGGTGGCAGGTGGAGTTTCCGTCCGCCGCGCTACGCGTGTTTTGACCAATGCCGTTGCAGCCTCTCGCCGAATATGAACTGCTGGCCGCGCAAGCCCACGGGCATCTGTGCGCGGGCCAAATCCTGGGGCTGCGCATGGCGCTCCACGGGATGACGCTGCTCGGCCTGGACGACCCGGCGGGCAGGGACCGCAAGCGCCTGGTGTGCGTGGTTGAGATCGACCGGTGCATGACGGACGCCATCGGGGTGGTGACGGGTTGCCGTTTGGGGAAGCGCGCGTTGAAGTTCCGCGACTTCGGCAAAGCGGCGGCCACGTTTTGCGACCTACAGGAGAATCGCGCGGTGCGGATTGCGGCGCGGGAGAGTGCGAAGGAACGCGCGGGCGCGCTTTATCCCGAAATCGCCGGGCGCAATCAGCAGCAAATGCGCGCCTATCGGGAAATGCCGGATGAGGAACTGTTCGCCATCGAGTGGGTGCGCGTGACGCTGGGCGTGGAGGAACTGCCGGGCTACAAGGCGCCGCGCGTGGTTTGCGCGCAGTGCGGCGAAGGCGTGAGCTTCCGGCGCGAAGTGGTGCGCGAAGGGCGCCCGGTTTGCCGCGCGTGCGCTGGCGAGCGCTACTACGGCCCCGCCTGATGCTGCGCTATTACATCACGGACCGGCATTCCGCCGGGGGGACGCAGGCGCTACTGGGGTTTGTGGAGCGCGCGCTGCGCGACGGCGTGGAACGGATTCAGGTGCGGGAGAAGGACCTGGACGCGCGTGATTTGTGCGCGCTGGTGCGCCGCATTCTGGCGCTGCCCAACCCGCACGGCGCGCGCATCCTGGTGAATTCGCGCACGGATATTGCGTTAGCGGCGGGCGCGCATGGGGTCCACCTGAGCGGCGATTCGGTGGCACCGCGACTTTTGCGCGCCATCGCGCCGGCGGAGTTTCTGATCGGCGTGTCCACGCACACGCTGGAAGATCTGCGCCGCGCCGAGACGGAGGGCGCGGACTTCGCCGTGTTCAGTCCGATTTTTCCGGTCTCGAAAGCGGGATATGGTCCGGCGGTGGGCATTGATCGATTGCGTGAGGCGGTGCGGCGGGTGGCGATTCCGGTGCTCGCGCTGGGCGGGATCACGCGGGAAAACGCGGCGGAGTGTGTGGCGGCGGGCGCGGCAGGAATCGCCGGGATCTCGATGTTTCAGCGGTGAGGTGAGCTGGTTACAGGTCGTCAGGTTGCAGCCCGGTCTTCTTGGCGATCTGCGCGAGAAGCCCAGGGCCCACTTCTTCGCTGTCGTGGAACGCGAACGTGTAATTCGGCCACCCGGTCCGCTTGAGCCGGCGGTGAGAACCTTTTTGCCAGGCGACCTCCCATCCTATCCGTCGCAGTGCAGCCAACAGTTGCTTCGCCTTGACTGATCGCCAATGGCTCATGCCACCGAAAAGACCTTGGTGAACGGCTCGGGAATTTGCTCACCGTGATCGATGCAATCGGCGGCAACACGCAACGCAAGCGCTCGGACGGCGGCAATCGCCGACTCGCGCGTTTCACCGTACGCCATTACGCCGGGCATCGACTCGATATCGGCCCACCAGCGGCCGTCTTCCTCCAACCCGACCAGGATCGGAATGGATTCTACCGTGATTGTCTCCATTGATCTTCCTCTACATTATAATGCTGGAGCTTGCATCGATTTGAGCTTCAAACCGGCAGCTTAAGCGCCTTGACGCGATCGCGCAATTGCGCCGCCTTTTCGAACTCGAATTTGCGGGCGGCCTCGCGCATACGCTCTTCGAGCTCGCCGATGAAGCGTTGGCGCTGTTCGGGCGTCAAATTATCCACCTCTTCGTCCACTTCGAGCGGGACGGTGACGTAGTCGCCCTCGGCCACCGCCACCAGGCTCATATCGATAGGCTTGATGATGGATTGCGGCGTGATGTGATTACGCTCGTTGTATTCCAGTTGCGTCTGGCGGCGGCGTCCGGTCTCCGATAGCGCCCTTTTCATACTATCCGTCATCACGTCGGCATAGAGGATGGCGTGG
>JANYJN010000279.1 GCA_025358475.1 Candidatus Solibacter sp. | reverse complement strand
ATGCGTAGCTGGATGACCACGGCCGACTTCAAGGGGGCCGGCAACGGGGCGGGCTGGCTGACACCGGAGAAAGTGCTGGCGGAGGTGGCTGCCGGCCGATTGAACCAGGCGGCGGTGGACGACTCTGTGCGCCGCATGTTGCGTGTGATGTTCAGCGCGGGGTTGTTCGACGGCACTCGCACCGGCGGCGGTGAGGTGGATACCGCGGAGCAGAGAGCGGTGGCGCGCCGCGCCGCCACCGAGAGCATCGTGTTGCTGAAGAACGAAGCCGGCGCGCTGCCCCTCGGCGCTCCGAAGCTGGGCGCGCTTCGCTCCGTGGCCGTGATCGGTCCCAGTGCCGCGATTGCCAGAACGGGCGGTGGCGGAAGTTCGCTGGTCCGGCCGAAATACTCCGTCACCGCGCTCGACGGCATCAAGGAGGCCGCCGGTGCGCAGGTACAGATCGCCTACGCCTTGGGGGTTGCCATGCAAGGCGAAGACGCGGGCAATGAGACACCGCAGGCACGCATCCGGCTGCGCAACGAGGCCGTCGAACTGGCGCGGAAATCCGACGCCGCCATCGTTGTGGTGGGCAACTCCTCCAAGCTCGAGACCGAGGATTTCGACCGCCCCTCCATGGATCTGCCTGCCGGTCAGGACGAGTTGATCGAGGCCATCGCCGCGGTCAACAAGAACACCATCGTAGTGATTGTCGCCGGGTCGCCGGTCACCATGACGCAGTGGATCGGGCGCGTCCCGGCGGTCGTCCAGGCCTGGTATGGAGGCCAGGAAGCGGGGCACGGCATCGGCGATATTCTCTTCGGCATACAGAACCCGTCCGGCAAACTGCCCGTGACGTTCCCTAAGCAGTGGGCCGATTCGCCGGCCTATGGGCACTATCCCGGCGAGAAGCTGCACGTCGCCTACGAAGAGGGCATTTATGTGGGGTATCGTGGCTACGACAAGCGAGAAATCGAGCCGCTGTTCCCGTTTGGGCACGGCCTCTCCTACACGAAGTTCGATTACAGCGGTCTGAAGATTACGCCGGCTAAGGTGTCTGCCGGCAAGCAGGTCGAGGTGACGATGGGTGTGCGCAATAGCGGTTCGCGAGCCGGCGCCGAGATTGTGCAGTTGTATGTGCACGACGTAAAATCGAGTGTGGATCGCCCTCTCAAAGAGCTAAAGGGCTTCCAGCGCGTCATGCTCAATCCGGGAGAGGCGCGGAACGTGTCGTTCACCCTGGACCAGTCCGCCCTGTCCTTCTACAGCACCGCAAAAGACGAGTGGGTCGCCGAACCCGGTACGTTCGAAGTGTGGATCGGCGCCTCTTCGCGCGACATCCGGCTGAAAGGCGCTTTCGAGCTGGCCCCATAGTTGCCAGGTAGACGCCCCGCCGGGTGTGCGACGTAGAAGTGGACGGGAGTGAAGCCTCAATCAAAGCCGCGACCGTAAGGGAGCGATGCCCAGCCTCGCGCGTAGATCTGACGCTCCCTGGCGGTCGCGGCTCTGATCGGAAAAGCTTCTACGGTAGGATTCTCGCGATTGGCCGGCATTTGCGCAACGTTCTCACTTCTATGTCGCGCACCCATGCCCGCCGCATCCAATCTGTCAAAAGCGCCGCCGTGCTAGCCTTTCTTCATGAAAGCCGCTCGCATTCACCAGCACGGCGGTCCCGAAGTGCTTGTCTATGAGGACCTGCCGGAGCCCAGTATCAAAGCCAACCAGATCCTCCTTCGCGTCCGCGCCTGCGCGCTGAATCATCTCGACCTCTTCGTCCGCGCCGGCATCCCCGGCATGAAGTTCCCCATGCCGCACATCCTGGGAAGCGATATCGCGGGCGAAGTGGTCGCGGTCGGCGAACTTTGCGAACGCGTTAAGCCGGGCTGGCGCGTGCTCCTCTCTCCGGGACAGAGTTGCCGCCAATGCGAGCAGTGCCTGCTGGGCAACGACAACTTCTGCCGCCGCTTCACCATGTTCGGCTACGCCATCGACGGCGGCAATGCCGAGTTGCTGGCCGCGCCGGAGTATAGCGCCATCCGGATCCCCGACGATATGAGCTTCGAGAGCGCCGCCGCCACCCCGCTGGTGTTTGTCACCGCCTGGCACATGCTCATGACGCGCGCCAAACTCCAGCCTGGCGAGGACATCCTGGTGCTGTCGGCCTCTAGCGGCGTCGGCTCCGCCGCCATCCAGATCGCCAAACTCTTCCAGTGCCGCGTCATCGCTACTGCCGGCGGTGAGAGCAAACTTGCCAAGGCGCGCGAGCTCGGCGCCGACTATGTGATCGATCACTACCAGCAGGATATTTCCGCCGAGGTCCGCAAGATCACCGGCAAGCGCGGCGTCGATGTCGTGGTGGAACACGTGGGCGTCGCCACCTGGCCCAAGAGCCTGGAATCGCTCGCTCCCGCCGGACGCCTGGTCATCTGCGGCGCCACCACCGGTTTCGACGCGCGGGTGGATCTGCGCTTCCTCTTCAGCAAGCAGTGGAGCCTGCTGGGCTCCTTCATGGGAACCATGGGAGAGTTGCACCAGGTGCTCAAATTCGTCTTCCGCAAGCAATTGAAGCCGGTGGTGGACCGCGTCTACCCGCTGGCGGAAATCGCCGCGGCGCACCGGTATCTGGAAAACAAAGAGCAGTTCGGCAAAGTCATCGTCACACCCTGAGGAGCGAAATGTTATCTCCCCGTTGGATCCTGAGCCTGGTGTCCTGGGCCGTCTGGTGGTACCCGTTTTTCTTTCTGGCGCCGCACAACCAGAAGCGGGCCTCCATCACGGCTACCGGTCCTACGCGCGCCGGCCTGTTCCTGGAATGCCTGGCCATCTTCATCGCCTTCTTCTGCCGCCTGCCCGCGGACCCACCGCCCGTGTGGTGGCGCCTCGCCGGCTCCGTCGTTTTCGTGCCCGTCGCCGTCGTGCTGTTTTTCACTTCGGTGCGCCACCTCGGCCGCCAGTTCCGTATCAACGCCGGACTCTACGAAGATCACCAACTGGTCACCGGCGGGCCTTACGCCATCGTTCGCCATCCCATCTACACCTCGCTGCTGGCCATGTTGGTGAGCACCCTGTTTCTATTCACGCCCTGGCAGTGGGCTGTGCTTTCCCTGGCGCTCTTTATCGCCGGCACGGAGATTCGCGTCTACACCGAGGACGGTCTGCTGGCATCGCGCTTCGGCGAGCGCTTCGCCGCGTACCGCCAGCGCGTGCCGGCCTACCTCCCGTTTGTGCGATAGTGTCCTTTATGATCCGCCGCCCGTCCGCTGTTTTCCTGGCTTTCCTTCTCGCCTCTGGCGCCGCCTTCGCGGCCGACCTCACGGAGCAATATCGCGCCACCGCCGATAAGCTGATCGCTGCCGCGCTGGCCGATACCGAAGGCTACAACCGGCTGGCCTATCTCTGCTACCGTATCGGCCACCGCTTGAGCGGATCTCAGGGACTGGAGAAGGCCATCGCGTGGAGCGTCGAGACCATGAAGGCCGCCGGACTGAGCAACGTGCGCGTGATCCCCGCCAAGGTGCCGCACTGGGTGCGCGGCGCCGAATCGGCGCGCATGCTGACACCGCTGGACCGGCCGCTGCACATGCTCGGCCTCGGCATGAGTATCGGTACCCCGCCGGGCGGCATCACCGCTCCCGTGGTGGCGGTCGCCACCTTCGAGGATCTCGCCAAGCTGGGCCGCGCCAGGATTCAGGGCAAGATCGTGCTCTATAACCAGGAGTATCGCGGCTACGGGCCCACCCGCCTCTATCGCTCTAACGGCGCCGCCCGCGCCGCCGAGTTCGGTGCCGTGGCCGCCCTTGTCCGCGCCGTCACGCCGCTCGCCATGCAGATCCCACACACCGGCGAAATGAGGTACGACGATAACCAGCCCAAGATCCCCGCCGCCGCCGTCTCCCCCGAGGACGCCATGATGATGGCCCGCCTCTTCGACGACGGCGTGCCTGTCACCGTCCACCTGGAGATGGGCGCGCAAATGCTACCGGACGCCGATAGCGGCAACGTCATCGGCGAGATCCCCGGCCGCGAGCATCCCGAGGAAGTGGTCGTGATGGGCGGCCACATCGATTCCTGGGACGTCGGCCAGGGCGCGCAGGACGATGGCGCATCGATCGTCGCCTGCCTGCAAGCCGTGGCCATCATGAAGAAACTCGGTCTCCAGCCGCGGCGCACCATCCGCGTCGCCTTCTGGGTCAACGAGGAGAACGGCGGCCGCGGCGGCGTGGCTTACCGCGAGTTCGTCGGCGATAAGATCAAGGACCAGGTGGCGGCCATCGAAATGGATGGCGGCGCCGAGGCTCCGCTTGGATTTGGCGCCGGCGTGGATGCCCCCTCCATGGCCTTGTTGCAGCAGATCGGTAAACTGCTCAACCCAATTGGCGCCGGGGAAATCACCGCTGGCGGTGGTGGCAGCGATATCGGTCCGCTGCTGCGCGATGGCGTTCCCGGCCTCGGCGAGCGCACCGCGGGCACGCATTACTTCGACTGGCACCACACCGACGCCGACACCCTGGACAAGGTGAACCCCGAGGATTTCCGCAAGAACGTGGCCGCTCTCGCCGTCATGGGCTACGCCCTCGCCGACATGCCGGAACGCCTGGTGGCAGCCGCCGGTGGCGCCCCGCGGTAAGTGGCATAACTTGCTCATGACGCCCGGGTGCGTCTCAAGCGAATTATGAAAATGCTACTGCTCCACGGGAAAACTTCTAGGGCGGCGAAGCCGGAACCAAATCAGCCGTGTATTTGACGCGGAGGCGCGGAGACGCCGGGAAAAACGCGGAGAAGAGCAAACGCGGAAACGAACTTGCCCGCAGGAGCGGCGTCGCCTTTTCCCCGGGGCGCGTGCGGAGGGAGCGGACATCGCGGAGGAAAGAACCGGGCACCCCCCAGGCTCCATTTACCGCCGCTTCCTCTGCGCTCTCAGGTTTTGACTTTCTTGGTTTGCTCCGCGTTTTTCTCCGCGTCTCCGCGTCTCCGCGTCAAATACACGGCTGATTTGGCGCCACCTTCGCCGGGTCGGGAGCGCTCCCCTCGGGCACCGCATTCAAGGAAACCCAAACCGGGTCGATGCGACTATTGGGATGGAAAGTTTGGCAAAACACCTTGTGGAGGCGACCGTCTATCTCGGCCGCCAGCCCATCTATAGCGCCAATCGCGACATACGCGGGTACGAACTGCTCTACCGCCGCGCCGCCGGCGACACTTCCGCCTGTTTCCACGATGCCGATCAGGCCAGCGCCGAAGTCATGCTCAAGGCGTTCCTCGAAATCGGCTTGCCCACCGTCTCTCCCCTCCAGCCCGTATTCATCAACCACACCCGCCACCTCCTCACCATGGACCCTATCCTCCCCGCCGACCGGTGCGTCATCGAGGTGCTGGAGGATGTCGTTCCCGATGCCGAAACCCTGGACGCCCTGCGCCACCTGAAGAGCCTCAACTACCGCATCGCCCTCGACGATTTCGTCTATTCCGAAGAGCGCGTCCCCATGGTTGAGCTCGCCGACTTTGTCAAACTCGACCTGCAGGCACTGGGGACCGTAGGTTTTCAGGAACAGTTCGACCTGCTACGCCGCTTCGGCGTCCCGATTGTCGCCGAGAAGATCGAATCCGAGCCCGAGTTCCTCTGGTCCCGCAAACTTGGCTGCGCTCGCTTCCAGGGCTATTACCTGCGCCGTCCGGAAACGCTCTCGGGGCGGCGCATCCCCTCCAACCGCCTCTCGGTGCTCTCGGTTCTCAGCAAGTGCTCCAACCTGGACACGTCTGCCGCCATGATCGCCGACACCATCGCACGCGACGCCCCGCTCACCTACGGCCTGTTGCGCCTCGCCAATTCGGCGCTCTATTCGCGGCGTACCGAGATCCGCTCGCCGGCCCAGGCTGTCACCATGCTGGGCATGGATTTCGTTTCCCGCTGGGCCACCCTGCTGGCACTCGCCGGGAACGACGATTGCCCCGCCGGTTACCTGGAGGCCGCCCTCCAGCGCGCCCGCATGAGCGAACTCGTCGGCGCTTCAGTAAACTGTTCCGCCCCGGATTCTTACATCACGGGCCTGTTGAGCACCCTCGATTCGGTCTTCAATGAGCCCTTGGCCAGTCTGGTAGAGCCGCTTCCCATCGATATCCGCTTCAAGCGCGCACTCCTCCAGCGCGAGGGCGCGCTCGGTGCTGTGCTGGATTGCGTGTTGGCCTACGAGGCAGGCGCCTGGACTCCACGTGAGACTCCTACCACCGAAAACATGCGGAAAGCCTTCTGGGATGCCGCCGAATATGCCCGCCGCATGATGGCTCAGATGGCCTGCGCCGCCGTGGGATAGGCTGCTCATGACGCCTAGGGGGCGTCACCACGAATGATGAAAATGCTACAGCCGGTCAGGAAATCGCTTCCTCGAAAATAGACCCGCGCTTCGAAAAGAGCGCTCCCTAACGGTCGCGGCTCGGATTGAGTTTACGCCAATCAGAGCCGCGACCGTTAGGGAGCGATTTCCCGACGGGCAGCAGCATTTTCATCATTCGCTGTGAGGCCCCAGGGGCATCATGAGCGACTTATCCAAAAAGAATCCGGCCGGGATGCCTTGCGGCGTCGCGACCGGGGGAGAGGAGGAGAAAAGAGGCCGATCACATCTCGAAGCTAATGCCGACCATGGGGACCAAATCATGGAGGATTTTGCCATACTTCACACTGCCGCTCGGCGGGGTAATGACTTCTGTGGGGAATTGGGTAATGTAGTCGCGGAATTCGGCGCGGAGGAAAACCTTCTTGGAGAGGGCAAACTTGACGCCGGCGCCGACGCTTGCCATGGGCTTTAATTGCTGGGTCTTGGT
>JANYJN010000272.1 GCA_025358475.1 Candidatus Solibacter sp. | reverse complement strand
AGTTTTCCGGTGACTGGCGCGCTGCAGCCGGCCCTGAGCGGCTGGTCCGATGCGTTCCTGACCAAGATTAGCCCCGCGGGGGACCGGTTTCTGTTTTCCACGTACCTCGGTGGAGAAGGCGCGGACGACGGCAACGTTGTGCGGGTGGATAAGACGGGCGCCGTTTATATTGCCGGAGACACCAGTTCGACGGAATTTCTCGTGACCCCGGGAGCGCTGCAAAGGCAATATAACGGAGGGTATGACGCGTTTGTCTGCGGCGTGGCGAATGACGGAAGCCAGATCGTGTTTGCGACCTACCTCGGCGGCAGCGGAGCGGATGTGATTAACGATCTCTTCGTCGGGCAGGACGGCCGTATCGTGGCTGCCGGATACACGTCGTCAATTGACTTTCGGGTCGTGCAATCCTTTCAGAGCTCGTTTGGCGGGTCGTTCGACGCATTCGTGGCGGTGTTGGGCGCGGGCGGGACGACGCTGGATTTCGCAAGCTACCTCGGGGCCGGCGGAGACGATCGGGCGTATGGCGTCGCTCCCCTGGGAAGCGGCCAACTGGTGGTCGCCGGGCAGGTTTTGGCGGGCACTGTTCCATACATGCAGCGAAGCTTCTCATCGGCGCTCTCAGGCAATCAGGACGGGTTCATTGCAGCCGTTTCCTACGCACAGCCGCTGCGATTCATACCGGTTACGCCCTGCCGGGTGGCGGATACCCGCAATCCGGCGGGGCCTTTCGGCGGGCCGGCGATCGCAGGTAGCAGCAGCCGGGACTTTGTCATCCCGGCAAGCGCCTGCGGGATTCCGTACACAGCGCAGGCGTATTCGCTCAATGTGACTGTGGCACCTGCGGGGCCGCTCTCGTTCTTGGCGATATGGCCAGGCGGCCAGCCCCGGCCGCTTGTGTCTCTGCTCAACTCGCTGGATGGACGCCTCAAGTCCAACGCGGCTATCGTGCCCGCAGGTGCCGATGGGGCGGTGAGCATCTTCGCTACCGATAAAACCGATACGATCCTGGATATTAACGGCTATTTTGTCCCTGCAACCGACCTCACCGCACATCAGGCGTTTTATCCGCTGACCCCGTGCCGCATCGCAGATACGCGTAGGGCCACGGGGCCGCTGGGCGGTCCCTCGCTCATCGGCGGTAGTAGCCGCACCTTCCCCGTCCTCTTGGCCGCCGCCTGCGGAATCCCCGTCGGCGCGCAAGCATATTCACTTAACTTCACATTAGTGCCCAGAGGCCCGGTCGGATTTCTTAGCACGTGGCCGACCGGGCTACCGAAACCGTTTGTTTCGACATTGAACATTCCGACAGGAACCTTGGTTGCCGCTGCCGCGATTGTACCCGCCGGCACCGGGGGGAGCATCGATGTCTTCGTCACGGACACCACAGATTTGGCCCTAGACATCAACGGTTACTTTGCGCCTGCCGGAGAAGGCGGCTTGTCACTGTACAGTGTTACGCCGTGCCGGGTGTTCGACAGTCGTTCGGCCGGTGCGCCGGCGATCACCGGCCTGACGGAGGTGAACATCACTGCCAACGCCTGTAGTATCCCAAGCTCGGCGAAGGCGTTCGTATTGAACTCCACAGTTATTCCGACCGGAAGCCTTAGTTACCTTGCCCTGTGGCAGCAAGGCCGGGCGCAGCCGCTGGTATCGACGCTCAACGCGACGGATGGGAGCTTGACGTCGAATATGGCGATCATTCCGACCACAAACGGGTCGATCAGCCTATATGCGACCGACTCAACCCACGTCATACTCGATTTGTCCGGCTACTTCGCCCAGTAGCGGAATAGGTCCAGCATCGCCTTCCCACAAAGTGTATAGATGCCTGCGCCGCCCCGCGGATTAGCGGCGCAGCTCTCAACCTCTTGCACGGCGGCCACACGCCGACTAGCACCACTTTTTCAGGCTTTTAGGCGGGGCACGGCATCTGGTACACTGGGTTTTAATGCCCAAGAGTTCCCCCGCGACAGTGACAGTCGAGCAAACCCGCGCTCCCATAACTTGGCGCGGCGATCTGCCGTTTCTCCTGGAGAGCCTGATTCTAAAAGACTTTCGGATCCGTTACCGAAACATGTCCCTGGGGCTATTGTGGTCGCTACTCAACCCGCTCGTTATGATGGGGGTACTGACCTTTGTTTTTACGAGAGTCTTCCCTAACCCGAACAAGCAATTCCCGGTCTTTGTGCTTTGCGGGTTGGTGCCGTACAGCTTTTTTACGGTTGCGTGGCTCAGCGGCACTACGTCGATTGTCGACAACGCCAGTCTGGTAAAGCGGATCCCCATACCGCGCGAGATTGTGCCCATCGCCGCCGTGCTCTCCAACTGCGTGCATCTGCTGATCCAGATAGTCCTGTTGTTGGTCTGCGTGTTGGCCTTCGGTGGCACTGTGAACATTCAGTGGTTCTGGCTGCCGTTGTTATGGCTGCTTGAGATCGTCTTTGTGTGCGGGCTCGCTCTCTTGACGTCTTCTATCAACGTGTACGTTCGCGATACGCGCTATGTCGTCGAATCCATCAACACGGTGTTATTCTGGCTGGTACCCATTTTTTACGGCTTCGAAATGATACCTCGACGATTCGTCGAATTCTACCAGTTCAACCCGGTGGCAGCGTTAGTCCTCTGCTTGCGACACATACTGCTCCATGCTGCGGCGCCGCCAATGGCGACCATAGGGAAACTGGCTGCTGTGGCATTTGCCACACTGGCTATTGGAGCCTTCGTGTTTCGAAAAGGCAAGGATGCGTTTTACGAGCATATCTAGATCATGTCAGTCGTAGCTTTTGAGGGGGTTTCGAAACATTTTAACCGCCACGGCGGCCAAATGTTGATCCGTGATCGCTTACGGCACGTGCTGCGGCCCCAACCTCGCGAGCTTTTTTTCGCTCTGCGTGACGTCTCGTTTGCCGTCGGGCGCGGCGAGAGCCTGGCGATTGTAGGCCAGAACGGCGCCGGCAAAAGCACACTGTTGAATATAGC
>JANYJN010000224.1 GCA_025358475.1 Candidatus Solibacter sp. | reverse complement strand
GGTGTCTGGCCGGGGATCGTGGTGGAGGAAGGCGGCGCCAGGAAAGCTGGCCCCACCTCTTCGGTCTGGATCGACACCAACGGCGGATTCCTGCGCGCCGTGCGCGCCTGGGGCTCTGCGACACTGTGGATTGCCAACCAGCCGCCGCCAAAGACCGCGGTGGCGGCCACGCGCTATCTGCAAGCGATCGCCGACGCGGGCATCTCCGGCGCGCGCTGGGTGGTGGCGCTGGACGACGATCTGGCCGGCCGCCTGGCGGCGCGCGAAGAAGCCGCCATGGAAACCTGGAAGCGCATCGCCGGAATGCTGGCCTACTTCGAGCAGCATCCCGAATGGCGAGTTATGCCGGCGGGTGGCCAGTTCGCGTTGTTGCAGGACCCGGGCAAGGGGGGCCTGGTTTCGGGCGGCATGCTGGACATGATCGCGGTGCAACACACTCCGGTGCGCCCCATCCCGCGGCAGCGGCTTTCGACCGGAGCGCTGGCCGGCGTCACCATGGCCGTCAACCTGGACGCCGGGGCGCTTACGCCCGACCAGAAAGAAATCCTGAGCGCCTTCACGCGCGGGGGCGGCACCTTGCTGACCGGACCGCCGGGATGGAAGGATCCCGCCGCGGCAGCGGGCAGCATCACGCTGGAGAAAGCGGAACTGCAGCGCCTCGACGGCATTTGGCACGACGTCAACGCGATGATCGGTCACCGCAACATGGGGGTACGCCTATTTAACGTATCTTCGATGCTCTCCAATTTCCTGGCCGCGCCCGGCGGCAAGACTGCCATCGTGCACCTGGTGAATTATTCGGATTACCCGGTGGAGGACGTCGCCGTGCACTACCTCGGCGAGTACCATCGCGCCACGCTGCTCACACCCGGGAGCGCGGACAAGCAGCTGGAAGTATACAAAACCGAGGAAGGCTGGGGCGTTGACGTGGCGCGCGTCGGCGTTTGCGCCACCATCAGACTGGAGCCATAACATGGGCATGACGCGTAGAGAATGGATGGCGGCGATTTCCGCGGCGCCCCTGCTGCACGGGGCGCCGGACGCACCGGTATCACCTCTATCACCTGTAGCGATCGCCAAGTGCGCCGGCTACGAGGAGGACGTGACGGCGAAGATGGCGGCCATGTTCGACCAACTCGGCGGTCTGGAAAAACTGGTACGCAACAAGACGGTCACGGTCAAGGTGAATATGACGGGTCCGCCGGGCCAGCGCTTTCAGGGCCTCGCGCTCGGGCTGACGCACTACGCGCATCCCAAGGTGGTGGGGGCTACGGCCTACCTGCTGGGCCGCGCCGGCGCCCGGCGCATACGCCTGGTGGAAAGCGCTTGGGCGACAGCGGGGCCGCTGGAAGAGGTGATTCTGGACGCGGGCTGGAATATTCGCGCGCTGCAATCCGCGGCGGCGGGGTTGGAGTTCGAAAACACCAACGGGTTGGGCAAGCGGAAAAAGTACGCGCGTTTCAAATTCCCGGGCACGGCGTACATGTACCCCGAGTATGTGATGAGCCAGGCGTACGAAGATACCGACGTGTTCGTGAGCCTGGCCAAGCTCAAGAATCACGCCGATTGCGGGGTGACGCTTTCGTTGAAGAACTGCTTCGGCTGCGTGCCGGCGTCCATCTACGGCGACGATGCCGGCCGTGACGACCCCAACGAGAAGCCCACCAGGGGACGAAGCGACGTGGTCCACTTCGGCAAAAGGCAACCCTCCCGAATGGCGCCCGCCGAGTTGTATCCCAATGAGGGAATGAAGAATGCCGGCTATCGGGTGTCGCGGGTGGTGGCCGACCTGGCGGTGGTGCGTCCCATCCACCTGGCGATCATCGACGGCGTGGCATCCACCGCCGGGGGCGAGGGTCCCTGGATTCGCGGGTTGCGCGTGGTCAAGCCGGGAGTGCTGATTGCGGGTCTGAACCCGGTGTGCACGGACGCGGTCGCCTCCGCCGTGATGGGCTACAACCCGCGCGCCCCACGCGGCACCGCGCCGTTCCGCAACGCCGACAATACGTTATTGCTGGCCGAGGCTCACGGCGTGGGCGCGGCCGATCTGAAACGCATCGACGTGCGGGGCGTCTCTATCGAGCAGGCGTTATACCGCTACGATGTGTAGTAGATGCCCACGCGTAAAGGGAAGTTAGGGTCCTATCGCGTCTTCCGGTTGACATCCTGGGAGGCGTTTCTCAAGCTGGTGGTGCAGCCGCCGTATTCTAACTGGGCGTTCCGCGGCGAACGCGACGAGCGCTGGCCGTTGTACAGTTCGCTCTCCCGATACCTGAAGAATTTCGGCGTAGACCAGGGGGCGTGGGCGGACCAGGAAAGCCGCATCCTGCGCGTTTTCAAACGCAAAGCGCACCAGTTTCTGGCCCAGCCGCCGGAGCCCGACGACGACTTTCAGTGGCTGGCGCTGATGCAGCACCACGGCGCCCCGACGCGGTTGATCGATTTTACGTGGTCGCCGTATGTCGCCGCCTTTTTTGCGCTGGAGCGGACGCTGAACGACGGCGTGGTGTGGGCCATGAATCCGGGCGCCATCAATAGCAACCGGGCGGACAAGCCCCGCCGCATGGACCCGCGCAATAAGGGCAATTTCAGCCGTTACTACGTGAAGGGGAAGCAGCGCTTCATCTGGATGGGAGAGCCGCACACCATGAATCGCCGCCTGATCGCGCAATCCGGCACCTTCGCCGTCCCTGGTGTGCTGGATGTTCCCATTGAAGAGATGCTGAGCGACCGCGATCAGGAGAATATCCTGGCCAAATTCATCCTGGCCAACTCGGTCCGCGAAGTGGGGATGCGGGAGCTCTACCGTATGAATATCACTTACGCGACACTGTTCCCGGATCTGGAAGGGCTGGCGCGCTCCTTGGGCTACGAACTGGAATTCCACTGGGCATACAATCCGCGGACGCTGGAGAAGTTTCGCACGTAGAGTAGGACAGGCCACCTGGCCTGTTGTTCCGCTGCCGAACGCAGACATGCCTCCGGGCGCCAGGGTACCTGTCCTACCGGACTTCGACTTCCCGGAGCCAGTCGGGGCGCTTGAGGACTTCGCGCGGTTTGCTGCCGTCGGGAGGACCGATGATGCCGTCGCGCTGCATGTAATCCAGGATGCGCGCGGCGCGGCCGTAGCCCAGGCGCAAATGGCGCTGCAAGGTGGAGGTGGACGCCTTGCCCATTTGCAGCACGAGGCGCACGGCATCCTCGTATTGTGGGTCCTGGTCCTCGTTGGAAGATTCGCCCTCGGACGCGGTATCGCCTTCATCGGGCGGCGCGATCAGGAAACTCTGGTCGTACTCGGGCTTGGCTTGCGCCTTCCAGAAATCGACCACGCCCTGGATTTCGGTCTCGGTGACAAACGCGCCGTGCACGCGGGTTAGGCGGGACGAGCCCGGCGGCAGGAAGAGCATGTCGCCCTTGCCGAGCAGGTGCTCGGAGCCCATGACGTCGAGGATGGTCCGCGAGTCCACGCGGGTGGCCACGCGGAAGCTGATGCGGGCCGGGAAGTTGGCCTTGATGAGGCCGGTGATCACGTCCACGCTGGGACGCTGCGTGGCCAGCACCAGGTGCATGCCGACGGCGCGCGCCATCTGCGCCAGGCGGGTGACGCTCTCTTCCACGTTCTTGCCTTCCAGCATCATCAGATCGGCCAGCTCGTCGATCAGGATGAGGATGTAGGGCAGGGGCCGTACGGCGTCCTCGGTACCCTCTTCTGCGAAGAGGTCGCGCGGCGTCTCCTGTAGTTTGCGGATCTTCTTGTTGAACTGGTCGATATTGCGCACGCCGTATTCGGCCAGCAGGCGGAGGCGGCGCTCCATCTCCAGCACCGCGTTGCGCAGGGCGTTGGTGGCCTTCTTGGGGTCCGTGATGACGGGCGTCAACAGGTGCGGAACGCCCTCGTACATGCCCAGTTCCACGCGTTTGGGGTCCACCATGATGAGGCGGACTTCATCCGGCGTGGCCTTATAAAGGATGGACATGATCATGGAGTTGATCATGACGCTCTTGCCCGACCCGGTGGACCCGGCGATCAACAGGTGCGGCATGGTTTCGAGCGCCGCCACGCGAATGCGCCCGTTGATGTCCTTACCGAGCGGGATGGTGAGGTAGGAGTGCGAGCTCTGGAACTCATCGGATTCCAGCAACTGGCGTAGCGCGATCAACTCGCGCCTGGTATTGGGTACCTCGATGCCCACGGTGGGCTTGCCCGGGATGCGCTCGATCAAAATGGATTCGGCCTGCAAGCCGAGGCAGAGGTCTTCGCGGAGACTGATAATCCTGGTGTACTTGATGCCGGCTTCCGGCTTGAACTCGTAGGTGGTGACTACGGGACCGGGGTTGATCTGCACCACGTTGCCCAGCACGTTGAACTCTTCGAATTTGGCCTTGATGCGGCTGGCGGTCTCTTTCAGTTCCGCCTCGTCGTAAGCGTTGCGCGGAGGAGGATCGTTGAGCAAATCGGTCGGCGGCAGGCGGAAGACCGGGTCGATGTGGGGCGAGGTTGAGCGCGTGGCGTCCCGGGCGGGCAGGAGGGCGGGAAACAGGTCGGGGACGGGCGCCAGTTCGTCCACCTGACAGATGGGAATCTCTTCGAGCGTGGCGTAGCCCTTGGGACGCGGCGAGGGTTCCTCGACGCTGGCGTATTCGACGGGTCGCGGCTGCTCCGCGGTCTCCCAAGGGGCGCGGCCATCGACATCGGAAGGCAGCGGCGCCACCTTCTGCGTTCTCTCCTTCTCCTGGCGCGGCTTCTCCGTATGCGATGCCGCGCGGCGTGCGGCGGCCCGCAGTTTCGCCTTCTCGATGGACTGCTGGTACATGCGCTCGCGCCACGCGCGCCATCGCTCGGCGCGAGCGGCGAACCAGGCCGCCGGGCCCGCCAACCAGCCGCCGAGGGTGGCCAGGGTAAACGTGGAGACCAGGTACACCGAAACCACCATGGCGGTGAGGGTGACCACCAGCGCGCCGGTGACGTTAAGCGAATCCACCAGATAACTGGCCAGCGTCAAACCGAGCGTGCCGCCGATCCGGATGGTGCCGGCAAAGAGGCGCAGGGGAGCGAAGGAAAGTCCCGCGGTCAGCGCCAGGGTCAACAGAACGGCGCCGAAGATCTTGATGCCGCCGGCTTGCAATTCGTCGCTACGGATCCACTTCCAGGAAAGCAGGAAGGTAAGCAGGGGGAAGAGAAACGCAGCCGCGCCGAACATCTGGAAGAACAGGTCGGAGAGATACGAACCCGGGTAGCCGACCAGATTCAGAGGGCGGGAAGCGGCGGCGGTATCGAACGACGGGTCCTGTGTATGGTACGAGACGAGACTCAATAACATCACCAGGCCCAGCGAAAGCAGCAGGAACCCGACGATTTCATTCAGCCGTCGATGCTGAGTAGGCGATAAGAGCTTCATCACGCTGGCCGGCGGATGAAAGCCAGAGCAATCACTATTATGCCAAAAACAATGCGGTAGTACACAAACGGCCGCAATCCGCCGCGACGCAAATAATGCAGAAACCAGGAAATGACCAGGCAGCCGGTGATGGCGCTGACGGCCACGCCCACCAGAAAGTCGGTATGCAGAAGGCCGTGAAGACCGCCCTTTTTGTGCATGTCGTAGAGCGCCTTGCCGGCGGCGGCGGCAATGGCCGGGGTAGAAAGCAGGAACGAAAAACGCGCCGCCGATTCGCGCGTCATATTGCAGAACAGCCCCGCCGTGATGGTGATGCCGCTGCGTGAGGTGCCGGGCACGACGGCCAACGCCTGCGCCACGCCGATGGCGACCGCATCGGGCAGGCCGACCGCCGAGAGGTCGCGCTGCCGGCGCCCGGCCTTCTCGGCCAGGTACATCAGCACGCCGACGGCGATCAGCATCCCTCCGATGACAAACGGATTGCGCCAGGCGGTCTCCGCCTGCTTGTTGAAGACCAGACCGGCGATGCCCACCGGAACGGTCGCAACGGCCAACAGCCACAGCAGCATGTGATTGTGGGTGAGTTCCTCATCGCCCTTCATGCGAATGCCGAATCCCTGCGCGATAATCTGCACCCAGTCGCGGGCGAAGTAGAGGAGGACGGCGAGCAGCGTCCCAATGTGGAGCGCGATATCGAAATCCAGTCCTTCCAACTGCCACCCGAAAAGCCAGGACGTGAGATACAAGTGGGCGGTACTCGATATCGGCAGAAACTCAGTCAGGCCCTGGACCAGGGCCAGGACGATCACCTGCAATAAGGGCATAAGGTCAGGTTCCCGAAATCGCGCGTGCCGTGTCAAGTGCGGCGGCCATAAGTTACTGCGGCTGCGAGGTAGCCTGGCAGGCGGGCGCGGCGCTCATGGGCTAGTGGTCTGCGACAAAAAGAATAACGAGTATGCACTTGGCTGTGGGGCAGCCTGCCCCACAAAATAGGCAATACTTCGGCCGCACTACAATGGCTTGCCCGAGCTTCGCTCAATGCACAAGGCGCAGCCGTCCTCGAAAATAGACGATACGCCAGCGACCGTGGGGAACTTTGAAATATTCGTCCGGAAACGGCTTTGGCAGGCGAAAGCGCCTGCCCCACTTTTGCGTGCGATCCAACTGGCGGTGGGGCAGCCGTATTTTCGTCATTCGTTGAGACGCCCCTGGGCGTCACAATCACTGACGGAAAGCGGGTGGGGCCCGTAGGAATAACTTCGTAGCCTACACCTGTGGCGCACTTACCCCTGCGTGCGCCACGGCTGTAAGTCAGTATGTGAGATTATGCTTGCGCCGGTGCTTAGCGCGATATCACTCGTTCTGAAATCACCTTTGCATGCTCGCGGATTTTGGGATCTTTCGTGCCAACGGCGAGGATTTTTTGCATTTCGGCACTCGCTTGCGCGTAGTCGCCGGACGCTGCCAGCGCCCAAGCGTAGCCGTCCATCGTCATGATGTCCTGTCGGCGCTTGAGTTCCTGTTGCGCCAGAGCCAATGCCTTTGCAGGCTGCTTGGCGTAATCGGCATAGTAGGCCATCAGCTCGTGATTCGAATTGTCACCGATGTGCGACTCTTTTAGAGATTGCCGCTCGAACTCGGCGAAAGCCTGCTTGGCTTCCTGGTCGCGGCCCGCGCGTTTCAGCGCCTCAGCCAGCGAGAACAAATTCTCCGCGTGCGGTGCAACTTTGTACCGCTGCTCCTGTAAGTCTACGGCCTCGTCATAGTGGCCTTGGGACGTTCTTACTTGCGCCAGCGCTGCCAGCGCATAGTGATAGCGCGGAAACAGACCCAAGGCGCCGGCGGCGAGTCGTTCCGCCTTCCGAAGATCGCCGCCCACAAGTGCGAGATGTGACATCTGCGTTAACAACCAGGCGCGGTCCTCAAACTCCTGATACGGGGTGGAGTCGTAGGCCATTTGCATCAGTTCCATCGCTCCGGATAGGTCGCCGTGGAGTTCTCTTTGATAGGCGGCGCGTGTAAGGCCGGCTACATTGCCAGGCCTGATGTTGAGCATCCACTGAATTGCATCCACCGCGGCAGAATAGTTGCCAAGCTCGGCGTTGGCGTCAGCCAGGTAGCCATAGACAGTGACATCATCCGGCACTCTTCTATTCAGAGGCGTGGCCGCGTCCAGCGCCTTTTGGAATTCGTGCCGGCCCAGCATAAGCCAAACTCTTACCTTCAATGCTTCAAAATTATCAGGCGCCAGAGCGATGCTCTTGGTCAGGCTGTCCTCGGCCTTTTGGTAAAACGCAACGTCGGACGTCTCGCGGGCGCGCCGCGCATAGGCCGTCGCCAAGCCGTTGTAATAGGGAGCGTGGTCGGGCTGTTTAGCGATCTGTCCCAGCGCCTTCTGAATGCTGACCTCAGCGGGAGTCTGGGCCGGGCTGGCTCCCTCGCTGAACGCGAGGGAGCCGGACACGGCCGTAATCAGGCAAAGTAGAGTTGCGCGATTCACGGTTATTCTCCTTAACAGGCGGCTAGTTGGTGGGACAGATCCCGGTTCCGCCAGGGGCGCAACCGGGTTGGCCCGGGCCCATGTGAACGCTGTTGCGTCCGTTGTAGGCCGGAGCAACGTACGGAAACTCAACGGTGATCGGCGTGGTAGGAACGTTCACGCCATCTCCAATGGGGGCTCCATACTTGGCTCCATCTGCAAGAATGCCCGCGACGGCACGCGCGGCGATGTCCACCACGTCGTCATTGAGACGCCGTCCGTTGGGGAACCCGGCGGCGTCCCCTGCCAGGAATCCAAGGCGTTTCGCATTCGCGAACGAGGTCGGCGCGATGCCCGTATTCAGGCGCAGGAGGTCAGCGATGGGACCCGCGTCGGAAGCCGCGCAGCCCGGACAAATCGGAGCCTTGTATTGCACCAGTAGGAGCAGATCGTTACGGGGGGCCGGCGCTACTGGAATTCCGATGGAAGCGAAAATCTTCCCGAGCAGCGGATCCAACACGAAGCTCGCAAACTGTTTGTCGTTTTTGGGAGCGTCCATGCTGAAGCGATCTTTAGAGTCAGTGCCGATAATCAGTTCATTGATCAGCGGGTTGCCGAGGCGCTGGATCTGAGCCCAGCGGGATTCGTCTTCTTTTTCTCCCTCGTCGTCCCGTTCCGTGGCGCTGCGAAGAACGCTCACTTTTGCGCGTGACGTGGTCCCATACGTACCAATCACTGCGTCTTTGTCCGACGCGGGGTGCGTTTTGCCGTCCACGGTCAACATGGAAATGGGCACTTCCAGGACGATGGAATTGACGTTGAAGCCAGCCAACGAGTTGGGCGCGTAATTGTTCTTATCATCACCGTCCACAGCCGCCGTCAGCACGCCTCCGCCAGCAGCCGTACGGAAATTCAGGGAATCGAAAGCCGCGCCGAGATCGATGAAGAAGGGGTCCGCAACCGTGCCGGCGAACACGCTGACGCCATTCGCCAGGTTGTAAGTGCCTTTGGTGCGCAGCGCGTTGTAGTCGGGCATGGTGCGGGGACCAACGTTGGTGGGCACCGCAAACAGCGTTTGGCCGGTGGCTAGGTCGCTTCTGCCCTGCTTAGTGACCATGGTTACCGTGTAGGTTTGACGCAGATTTAAGCCTTCCGAACCAGCACCATCCAGCGCTGTGATAGCCGGAATGCCGAATATGCCGCCAACGAGTCCAGTGAAAACACCGGGAGCCCGGATTTCCGTCTTGAACCGGAATTGAAACGTCACTTCGGGCATGCCGTCGTGGTTGTTGTCGACCTTCATCTCGTACAGGATGCCCGGGTCGAATGGAAAGTAATTCGGTCCGTTGGAGGGTTCCAGAAACGGATCCACGTTCAAAATCATAACCACCCGGTCAGTATGGGCTGGGTCGACGAAAGCGTACCAGTCCGTGATATCGGCCTTCTGGTCTAGTGCGGTGATGGGGGCTTCGCGGTGGCTGGATGCAAAACTTGGCGTAATTGCCAACGTGAACATCAGTGATGCCAAAAGCGTCTTCTGGTGCATAGGGAGTTCTCCTTCAAAAGTTACTACGGCAACAAGCCCTCTTTGGATGCCTGAGTAATACGGTTTTATTCATTTACTCGGCCCGGG
>JANYJN010000198.1 GCA_025358475.1 Candidatus Solibacter sp. | reverse complement strand
GGGCCCGTGACTTCCAGTTGCTCGCCGACCGTGATTTTCACGCCGCTCGGCAGCGGGATCGGCTTCTTACCAATTCTCGACATAGTTCGGTAACCTCACCACACACGGCAGAGAATTTCTCCGCCCAGGTGCTCCTTGTGCGCGTCGCGCCCCGTCATCACGCCCTTCGGCGTCGTCAGAATGTTGATTCCGAGGCCGCCCAATACCCGCGGGATGTCCGTCTGCCCGACATACACCCGGCAGCCCGGGCGCGAAACGCGCTCGATCGCCGAGATCACAGGCGAGTTGTTGCCGCCGTACTTCAAATAGATCTTGATGGTCTTCTTCGCGCCTTCTTCCGCCACCTTGAAATTGGTAATGTAGCCTTCCTCTTTCAGAATGCGCGCGATTTCCGCTTTCAGCTTGGAGGCCGGCACGTCCACCTTCGGGTGGCGGGCCTGGATCGCGTTGCGAACGCGAGTCAGCATGTCGGCAATGGGGTCGCTCGTCATAGTTCTCCTACTTCTTCCTACCAGCTAGCCTTGGTCACACCCGGAATCTCGCCATTCAGGGCGAGCTTGCGGAAGCAGAGGCGACAAATTCCGAACTTGCGCAGGAACGCCCGCGGCCTGCCACAACGCCAGCAGCGGTTCCGGTGGCGGCACTGTAGTTTGGGCGTTTTGGCCTTGCGGGCCTTTTCCAGCTTGACGTCTTTCGCAATTTTTGCGGTTGTGGCCATCTCTTAATCCTTCTCCTTACGCAGCCCGGAACGGCATTCCCATTTGCTTCAACAACGCCAGGCCCTCCGCGTCGGTGCGGGCCGTCGTCGTGATGCAAATGTTCATTCCCTTGGTCTTGTCCACTTTGGAGTAATCGATCTCGGGAAAAATCAACTGGTCTTTGACGCCCAGGGTGTAATTCCCCCGCCCGTCGAAGCTCTTCGTGCTCAGACCGCGGAAATCGCGGACGCGCGGCAGCGCCACGTTCACCAGCCGGTCGAAGAATTCGTACATACGTTCCCCGCGCAACGTCACCATGCACCCGATCGGCTGGCCTTCGCGCAACTTGAACTGGGCGATCGATTTCGTCGCCTTCGTGATCACCGGCTTCTGGCCCGCGATCTGCGTCAGTTCGTTGACCGCGCCATCCATCAGCTTGGCGTTCTGCGTGGCTTCGCCCATCCCGATATTCACCGTGATCTTGTCGATCTTCGGGACCGCCATCACGTTGTTGTAGCTGAACTCTTTGCTCAGCGCCGGAACCACGGTCTTCTGATATTTCTCTTTCAAACGCGCTGCCATGAAATCCTCACTTCCTGTCGAGCGCCGCGCCGCACTTGCGGCACACGCGCACGCGGCGGGCCTTGCCGCCGGCTACATTATCGATGTGGTGGGCCACCCGCACCGCCTTGTGGCAGCCCGGACACACCAACATGACGTTGGATGCCTGGATCGCGCTCTCGCGCTCCGCGATGCCGCCCTTGATCTGCTTGCCCGGGTTCGGCCGCGTGTGACGTTTCATCATCATCACGTGCTCCACCAGCACCTTGCCCGTGTCGCGATTCACCGAGAGCACGCGGCCCTGCTTGCCCTTGTCGCGGCCCGTGATCACCTTGACCGTGTCTTCCTTCTTTATGTCGATCCGTACCGGCTCGGCCAGTTTACGCTTTGCGATTGCCATCAGATTACCTCGGGGGCCAGCGAAACGATCTTCATGTACTTCTTCTCGCGCAGTTCCCTGGCCACCGGCCCGAACACGCGCGTACCCACCGGCTCGCCCACATCGTTAATCAACACCGCCGCGTTGGAATCGAAACGGATGTACGTTCCGTCCTTGCGCCGCGTTTCCTTGCGCATGCGGACGATCACGCAGCGCACCACTTTGCCTTTCTTGATCGCCGAATCGGGAGCCGCCTCTTTCACGGCGGCGGTGACCACGTCACCCAGTCCGGCGCGCAGGCCGAGGTCGCCGCCGCGCGGCAATATGCAGGATAGCCTGCGCGCGCCGCTGTTGTCGGCCACCTCGAGAATTGTACGCATTCCTATCATAAATTTATCTCCGCGTGGGACAGGCCTCTGGCCTGTCTCAGACCGGCCAGCGGCCTGTCCTGACTAAACCTTGACGTCCAGTTCCTTGGGCTGCGCGCCCACCTGCGGCGCCCGCCGCACGATGTCCATCAGCCGCCACCGCTTCAGCTTGCTCAGCGGACGGCACTCCACGATGCGAACTTCGTCGCCCAGTTTCGCCGTGCCCTCTTCATCGTGAGCGTAGAACCTCTTCTTCTTGCCGATGATGCGCTTGTATAACGGATGCGGTACGCGCCGGTGAACTTCCACCACGATGGTCTTCTGCATCTTGGTCGAAACCACCTCGCCGACCTTTTCGTTCTTCAATGCCGTCTTGGCTTCGGTTTCGGCCATCTACTTCTTCTCCCCCGCCAACTCCCGCTCCCGCAGGATGGTGTAAATCCGCGCCCGATCCTTCTTCATCTGGCGGACCTTCTTCAGGCCCTCCATCTGTCCCATCGACATCTGAAAATGAAGACGAAACATCTGCTCGTCCATTTCCTTCAACTGCTGCTTAATTTCCTGCTCGTCCAGATCGCGAACCTTCTGCACCTTCATATCCGTTACTCCGCGTCTTCCCGGCCGACAAACTTGGTCTTGATGGGCAGCTTATGCGCTGCCAGCCGCATGGCGGCCATCGCCGTCGCCCGGTCCACGCCTTCCATTTCGAAAAGAATCTTCCCGGGACGAATCACCGCCACCCACTCTTCCGGCGCTCCCTTACCTTTGCCCATACGGGTTTCAGCCGGCTTCTTGGTGATCGGCTTGTCCGGGAACAAACGGATCCACACCTTGCCGCCGCGCTTGATCGAGCGCGTCATGGCCACACGGGCGGCTTCAATCTGCCGCGACGTGATCCACGCGCATTCCATGGCCTTCAGACCGAACTCGCCGAAAGAAATCGACGATCCGCGCCACGCCTTCCCGGTCATGCGACCGCGCTGCTGCTTTCTGTACTTGACCTTCTTTGGCATCATCATGGCGGTATGCCCTCAATCCCTTACTGGTTCTCGCCCGAACCTTCCGGCTTCTGTTCGACAGCCGGCTTGGTCTCGGGTTCCTGCGTTATTTCCTGCGTTGTTTCCCGCGGTGCTTCTGGCGGTGCTTCCTGACGTGCCTCTTGCTTCCAGGAAGGCTGCTGCGGCGACATCAACGGCGGTAGAATCGGCGTCACCGGACGCACTGCCGGACGCGGCAGATCGCTCGGCGCGGTCTGTACCGCCGGGCCCGTCGCTTCTGCCGGCGGGGGCGTGTGCACCGGCGGACGGTCGCGGCGGTCTCCGCCCCGATCTCCGCCACGGTCTCCACCCCTGTCCCCACCGCGGGGACGGTCGCCCCGGTCACCCCGGTCACTGCGACCGCGATCGCGCAGGTCGCGCCGCGGTTCCGGATCGGCCAGCAGATTCCGCCGCTTGGTGAGATCCAGAATTTCGCCCTTGTACAACCACGCCTTGACGCCGATCACCCCGTAGGTGGTATGCGCTTCGGCGAAACCGTAATCGATATCGGCGCGCAGCGTGTGCAGCGGAAGCTGCCCCTGCAAATACCATTCGCTGCGCGCGATTTCCGCGCCGTTCAAACGGCCGCTCACGCGCACCTTGATGCCCTTGCAGCCGAAGCGCAGCGCCGAATCCACCGCCTTGCGCATCGCCCGGCGGAAAGCCACGCGCTTTTCCAACTGCAAAGCGATCGATTCGCTCACCAGTTGCGCGTCCAGCTCCGGCTTGTGCACTTCCTGTATGTCGATGAAGACCTCACGCTTGGTCTTCTTCGCCATGTCCTGCTTGAGCTTCTCGATCTCCGCGCCCTTGCGCCCGATGATGATGCCCGGCCGCGACGTGCGAATCGTGACCCGCAGCTTGTTGCCCGGACGATCCACTTCGATTGAGCTCACGCCCGCGCTCTTCAGCCTCTCGGTCAGCGCCGCCTTCAGCTCCAGATCTTCGCGCAGCAGCTTGGCATAGCCCTGCTTGGCGAACCAGCGCGACCGCCACGGCAGTTGAAGCCCAGCCGGAATCCGTACGGATGAACTTTCTGTCCCATCTAAGCTTCTTTCTCCGTCACTTTGATGACGATATGTGACAAACGACGCTGATACCGGTAAGCGCGCCCCATGGGCGCCGGACGCACCCGCTTCATGCGGGGCCCCTCGTTGACGTACGCCTCGCTCACGTAAAGCTGGTCGACATCGACGTCTTCTTTTCGGTTCGCCGCGTTGGCGATGGCGCTTTGCAGCACCTTCTCCACCGTCGGCGCCACGCGCTTGTTGGTTGTGCGCAGCGTGGTCAACGCCGCCCCCGCCTGCTGGCCGCGGATCAGGTCCACTACCAGCCGCGCTTTCTGCGGGGAGACTCGGATATATCGTGCTTCCGCTTTTGCTTGCATGCTATCCTCTATGCCTATGTAGGACAGGCCTCCCGGCCTGTCCATCCGGTCCCTAAGCATCGCTGCCTAGGCCGGCTTCGCGCTCTTCTCCGTCGACGCTACCTTCACCGAGTGTCCCTTGAATGTGCGGGTAGGCGAAAACTCGCCAAACTTGTGCCCCACCATGTTCTCGGTCACATACACCGGGATGAACTTCTTCCCGTTGTGCACCGCCACGGTCTGCCCCACAAACTCAGGAAGTATGGTGGATCGACGCGACCAGGTGCGCACCACTTTCTTCTCGTTGGCCGCCGCCAGCACCGCCAGCTTGGCTTCCAGATGAGTGTCGGTAAACGGTCCCTTCTTTACGCTTCTGCCCATTCCCTTACCTCTTCTTGCTCTTGCGGTTCACAATCCACTTGTCGGTGCGCTTGTTGTTGCGCGTCTTGAATCCGCGAGTGGGCTGGCCCCACGGCGTCACCGGGTGCCGGCCGCCCGAGGTCTTTCCCTCGCCGCCGCCATGCGGGTGATCCACCGGGTTCATCGTCACGCCGCGATTGTGAGGGGTCTTCCCCTTCCACCTCGTGCGTCCCGCCTTGCCAAGCGATACGTTTTCGTGGTCCACGTTGCCCACTTGACCCACCGTCGCCATGCACTCCACCGGCACGCGCCTTATCTCGGCCGATGGCAGCTTCAACAGCGCCAATCCGCCTTCGCGCGACACCAACTGAGCCTGCGAACCGGCCGAGCGCGCCATCTGCCCGCCCTTGCCCGGTTTGAATTCGATATTGTGCACCACCGTGCCGGCCGGGATGTTCTTCAGCGGGAGCGCGTTGCCAATCAGGATGTCGGCCGTCGGGCCGCTCATGATCTTCATGCCCACCTTCAGCCCGTCGGGCTGCAGGATGTAGCGCTTCTCCCCATCCGCGTAATTCAGCAGCGCGATGCGCGCCGAGCGGTTCGGATCGTACTCGATGGCCGCGACCACGGCCGGAATGCCAGCCTTGTCGCGCTTGAAATCAATCACCCGGTACGCTTGCTTGGCGCCGCCGCCGATGAATCGCGAAGTCACCCGGCCCGTACTATTGCGGCCGCCGGTGCGCTTCTTCGATTCCACCAGCGATTTCTCCGGACGGTCCTTGGTGATGTCCTCGCGGGAAACTACCGTCTGGAAGCGCCGGGTCGGGGTCGTCGGTCTATAAGTCTTGATAGGCATGGTCGGTTCCCCCTAAATCTCCGCGAAGTCGGGGACTTTCTCCCCCGCCTTCAGTTTCACGTACGCCTTCTTCCAGTCCGAACGGTACCCGGAGAAGCGGCCCCGCCGCCGCAGCTTGCCGTCGAATGTCGCGGTACGCACTTCGTCTACCTTGACCTTGAACAGCTTCTCCACCGCCGCCTTGACCTGCGTCTTGTTGGCTTCCGGATGTACCTGGAAACATAACGTGCGCTCGGTATCTTTCTTGAGGACGCCCTTCTCTGTCACCAGCGGGCGCTGTATCACTTCATAGAGGTTCATTTTGCGAGTGCCTCCGAGAACTTGCGCGCCGCGGCTTCGGAGATCAGCACGCTCTTGTGACCCAGCAGGTGGTATGGGTTCACTTCGCGCGTCGCCAGCAGCGTCACGCCCTTGAGGTTGCGTAGACCCAGTTCCAGGTTGCGGTTGTCTGCGTTATCCACTACCAGAACCGTCCGCCCGGCTTCCAACTTCGCCAGCACGTTCATCGCGTTCTTGGTCTTGTTGTCGCCGAAATCGAAAGCTTGCACCACTTTCAACTCGCCGTCCCGGACCTTGGCCGAGAGAGCGCTTCGCAGCGCGCCCAACAACATCTTTTTGGGCAGCTTATAGCTGTAGTCGCGCGGTTGCGGCCCGTGGACCGTGCCGCCATGGCGCCAGATCGGCGACCGCACCGAACCCACGCGCGCCCGTCCCGTGCCCTTCTGTTTCCACAGCTTCTTGCCGGAACCGGCCACTTCGCTGCGCACTTTCGTCTTGTGCGTACCGGCGCGGTTGCTCGCCTGGAACTGCCGCACCGCTTCGTATAAGAGCGATTGGTTGATGGGCGCACCGAAAACGTCGTCCGCCAGCTCCAATTCGCTGACCTTCTGATTATTTAAATCCACTACATCGACTGTCGGCATGGCAGTTACCTCTTCGACCTCCGCACCAGCACGTATCCGCCATTCGGACCCGGAACCGCGCCCTTCACCACCAGCACGTTGTCCTCGGTGTCCACTTCGATCACCTCCAGATTGCGTACCGTGATCTGGGCATTGCCCAGATGTCCGCCCATGCGCATGCCAGGAACGACCCGCGATGGGTAACTGGATGCGCCGATCGATCCGGGTGCCCGGTGGAACATCGATCCGTGCGAGCCTTCACCGCCACGGAAGTGGTGGCGTTTGACCACGCCCGCAAACCCCTTGCCCTTGCTGATGCCGACGACATCCACCTTATCCGTGGGTTTGAATTGACTCACCAGCACCTGATCGCCGGCTTTCAAATCGTCGGACCCGGGGCCAAGCGGGAACTCGCGCATGAACTTTGCGCCATCGATACCGGCTTTCTTCAAACGCCCGGCGGTGGGTTTGTTGATGCGTTTCGGCTTGATGAACTCCAGCAGGCCGAGCTGCACCGCGTCGTATCCGTCGGTGGTCGGCGTCTTGCGCTGCACCACCATGCACGGCCCGGCTTTCAGCAGCGTCACCGGCACCACCTGCCCGTCCGGCCGGAACAACTGCGTCATTCCAATCTTCTTGCCAAGGATTCCTGGACTCATGTCAACTTCCTTGAGGGCACAGCTCGCTCGTGCGGCTGGCGGCCCCGAAATGTCTCAACTACTTTCCGAACGCTTTGATTTCGACATCCACACCGGCCGGTAGATCCAGCTTCATCAGCGCGTCTACCGTCTGCTGGGTCGGTTCCAGAATGTCGAGCAACCGTTTGTGCGTACGGATTTCAAACTGTTCCCGCGATTTCTTGTCCACGTGCGGCGACCGCAATACGGTCGTGATCGTGCGCGACGTGGGCAGCGGAATCGGACCGGCCACCGTGGCGCCGGTCCGCTTCGCGGTATCTACAATCTCCGTCGTCGACTGATCCAGAATACGATGATCGTACGCCTTCAGACGGATTCTAATACGTTCTCTCAGAGCCATCGATTTTCCTACTTAATGATCTCGGTTACGGTTCCCGCGCCCACGGTGCGGCCGCCTTCGCGAATCGCGAAGCGCAAACCCTTGTCCATGGCCACCGGGGTGATCAGTTCCACCGTCAAACTCACGTTGTCGCCCGGCATCACCATC
>JANYJN010000085.1 GCA_025358475.1 Candidatus Solibacter sp. | reverse complement strand
GTCCGAGGGGTTCGGCGTCGCGACACCCACCAACAATGGCGGCGCGTCCTTCAGCTCCCTGGCAATGTGCGACAGTTTCTCGCTCGCACGGCGAATGAAACCCTGATTCATCAGGAGGTCCCGTGGAAGATAGCCCATCAGTGCCAGCTCGGGAGTGACCATAAGGTCCACTTCCTCAACTTCCGCCGTGCGCGCTGCCCGGATTATCAGCGAGGAGTTTCCATCCAGGTCCCCTGCCGTAGGGTTGATCTGAAGAAGCGCTAAACGCAAACTAGTGCACCTGTGCCGTTGGAAAACGGAATTACAGAACCGAACTCTCAAAGTTCACGGGTTTGTCACAGTGTAACAAGAAGCGCGCATTGTTTCCTGTTGATACTCTCAATCCCCGCTTCTGCAATCCGTCTAATGACGGCCGGCGTCCGCACGGCCACCTGCCGCTGCGATCCCCCTAAGCATCCCTCTGAACACAAGTTGATGTAAGGGATAGACGAAATACCAGTAGGCTCTTCCCAGTAGTCCCAACGCATCGAAGGTGGCGGTTTGACGAATCGTACTCCCGCTTGAATCCCCCGTCACTTCGAACTCCAACCAGGCGCGTCCGGGCAGTTTCATTTCGGCGGCCAGGCGCAACCGGCGGCCGGGTTCGAGGATATCGACACGCCAGCAATCCACGACGTCGCCAACCTGGAGATCTTCCGGGTGCCGGAGGACGCGTCTCAGCCCCACGCCACCCATCATCCGGTCAATGGCGCCACGCAGAACCCAAAGCCAGTTGGCGTAGTACCAGCCGGTGGCGCCCCCGATTCGGAGGATTGCCAAAAACACCTTTTCGGGAGGCGCTGCTACCCTGATCGACCTGGAGTCCACCAGGAATCCCTGGCCTTCCGTTCGAAGAGCCGCAGCTATCGCTTCACGGAACCCCACGGGGCGAATGTCAAATGTTGTCAGCGCCGACGGATCTTCGACCACGGTGGCGTGGCGGATGCTGTCGATCAGCTTTCGGCCCACCCGGACATAAAGGGGAGTGACCAGCTTCAGCCAGAGGCTGGACAAACGCGGCGTGAGTACGGGCACGGAAATCACCAGCCGTTTTAGGCCCCGCTGGCGGGCATACTCCCGCATCAGGCCGCCGTAGGAGACCTGGTCCGGACCGCCGATTTCGAACACCCTGCCTAGGCCGAGCGGCAGGTCCAAGGCGGCAAGGAGATAGCTCACCATGTCCACGATGGCGATGGGCTGGGCCGGCACGGAGACCCAACGCGGGGCAATCATCACCGGCAGCCGTTCCACCAAAGCGCGGATCATTTCAAAGGAGAGACTTCCCGAGCCGATCACAATCGACGCCCGGAACTCAATGACCGGGACACCGGATGAACGGAGGATCTCTCCCACTTCATGGCGGCTGCGTAGGTGCGCCGAGAGTTCCTGGTTGGCGCTGCCAAGCCCGCCCAGGTAGATGATTTGGCGCACACGCGCTTGGCGCGCGGCATCGCCGAAAATCTGCGCTGCCGTGCGGTCCTTCTCCTCGAAGGAACCCGCCGAGCCCATCGAGTGAACCAGGTAGTAAACCGTATCCACACCCTCCATGGCCGCGCGGACGGAAGGGGCGTCAAGGGCGTCGCCGGCCACAACCTCCGCCCCGGCCGAAGCCTGGTCTCGCAGGACTTCCGGTCGTCTCGCCAGACAACGAACCCGGTGGCCCGTGGCCAGCAGGGCCTTCAGCAATTGCCCTCCCACATAACCGGTGGCGCCTGTAACCAGGATTATCGGCTTCATCTTTTTTCGATGCTCCCTAGCGCCGCCAGGGCGCGCGCACGGGCCGCCGCGCCCGCATCTGTCACTTGCACAGCTCCAGACTGGCGCCGGCAAACAGTTGGTTGATGCGCAGGAACCGGTAATCGAAGATCCGTTCCACATCGCGCCGAACCTTGAGCGCATGGACTGCCCGGCCGATGATGCCAAACGGAAGCCGGTAGCGGACGACGTCGGTCATCCGCGTTCCTCCGTTGTGGGCCTCGAATCTGTGTGTGTGATGCCAGAGGCGGTACGGCCCGCTCAACTGCACATCGACGAAGCGAAAGGGCGGTTCCCATCGGGTGATCTCTGTCGTCCAACTCACCGGAATGCCGTGCAAGCTCAGGCGATACCGAATGTTTGTGCCGGCTGCTATTCGAACGGGACCGGGCGTGAGGATGCGAAATCCAAGCCACGACGGCGTCAGTTCCGCCAAGTTGCCTGCGTCGGAAAAGAATGCGAAGACCTCCTCGAGCGGGCGGGGGATCCACTGCTGGCGCCGCAAGGTGTGAAATCGGGTCATTCAGCGCGCCTCCCGCGTACTGGTCCCGGTGAGCACAGCGGACTCTAACTCGCTTTTATCTTCACGCCAGGGTTCATTGAACAGCACCCTTGGAGTATGATTCTTGGTCACCAGGAGTTGGAAGTCGCCGATGTGGCGCTCTAGAAACGCCCCCTCGCAGTAGGCCAGGTAGTAGTCCCACATGCGAACGAAGCGGGCGTCGAAGCGCAAAGCCCGGACTTCGTCAGCGGAATCGTGAAACTGCTTCCGCCACGTTGCCAGCGTGCGTGCGTAGTGGGTGCCGATGTCCTCCGCGTGGAAGAGCCCGAGAGAAGTTGCACGCGCCAGAGAACGCAGGATCTCGCTCACCGACGCCAGTTCGGATCCCGGGAAGATGTATTTCTGGATCCAGTCGCTGCGCCGGTGGTAGGCGGGGAAGGCCTGTTCGTTGATCGTTATGGTTTGCATCAGCATGCTGCCATCGGGGCGCAGCAGGCGGTCGCAGGCCCGGAAGAACGCGTCGTAGTAATGCAGACCCACGGCCTCAAACATCTCGATGCTGACAATCTTATCGTACTGTCCGCGGAGGTTACGGTAGTCCTCCTGTAGCAACTCGATGCGCTCTCCCTCAGGGATGGAGTCGAAGCGTTCTCGCGCATATTCATACTGCCGGCGGCTGATCGTCGTGGTCGTCACCCGGCATCCGTAGTGCCTTACGGCGTGCTCCGCAAACCCGCCCCACCCAGTGCCGATTTCGAG
>JANYJN010000048.1 GCA_025358475.1 Candidatus Solibacter sp. | reverse complement strand
GCTCCAACTGTTGCGCGTCGCCTCGCCGGGCGGGCGTGATTCCCAGAGCGAGCGTCAGCTTTCCGGGACCGTTGGCGAGTTGCTCCAACTGTTGCGCGTCGCCTCGCCGGGCGGGCGTGATTCCTAGAGCGAGCCTCAGCTTTCCGGGACCGTTGGCGAGTTGCTTCAACGGGCGCGCGGCACCTCGCCGGGCGCGCATGAGATCCACGCCGGCGACAGGTTGGAGCGCGCGAATCAGCACGCAGCCGGGCCGTCCGTTCACCTCCGCCACCAGGTTGAGGCACTGGTACATGCCGTAAATCAGGTAGACATAAGCGTGGCCCGGCGGTCCGAAGATGACGCGCGTGCGCTCGGTCAGGCCGCGGGCGGAGTGCGCCGCCAGATCTTCGCCGCCCAGGTAAGCTTCGGTTTCCACGATGATGCCGGCGGTGGGACCGTGCACCAGCACTTTGCCGAGCAGCGCGCGCGCCACCTCCACGGTTGAGCGGGCATAGAACGATCGCGGGAGAATTGGGCCGAAGGTCACTGTACAATGTTAAACGGCATTTCTCGCAAGTGTTGCTGTGCGAGGTGGCGCAGGCACCCCTGCTGGCGCCTGCCCGACAGCCACTACCGCCAACAGGTGTCGAGACAAGTCTCGACACGGCAGGCACGAGTGCCACTAAATGAGGCACGACGCCGTCACCTGCATAAATCGTGGGGCGGACCCCCCTCGTCGGCCTGTCGGCACCGTGCATGATGCTGACCTTAGTCTGCCGGCAGCGGGACGGGGGCGTCCCGCGCGGACCAGGGGGTCCGCCCCACCAATTTGGCAGTATTCTATCTCTTGGGCTTAGAAAAGTGACATTGGGCACGAGTGCCTGCGCCACATCGGCCGTGTGAGAAATGCGGGAGACGGTTAAACGCGAAATGCGATTGTTTACGGGACTGGAATTGGCGGGCGACGTTGCGGGCAACCTGGAAGATCTGTTACGGCGTTTGAAGCCGGCCGCGCGCATTCATTGGAGCCCGCCGGAGAACCTGCACGTGACCACCAAGTTCATCGGCGAATGGCCGGAAGCGCGGCTGGGGGAGCTTAAGGCGGCACTGGGAGACTTGCCGGGGCGTGCCGCGATTGCGGTGCGAATCCGGCAGGTGGGGTTCTTCCCGAATGCGCACTCCCCGCGCAATTTCTGGTGTGGCATCGAAGCGCCCGGCTTGGCGGAACTGGCCGCCGACACGGATCAGGCCACGGCGGCGTTAGGGATCGCGCGCGAGAAGCGGGGCTTTTCGCCGCATCTGACGCTGGCGCGCATGAAGCCGGATCACCCCGGAGGGCCGGTGGAACTCCAGTCCCTGCACAAGGCCATCGCCGGCCTGGCGGAACTGGCCGGGGACACGGATCTGGCCACTGCGGCGTTGGGCGTGGCGCGCGAGAAGCGGGACTTTTCGCCGCATCTGACGCTGGCGCGCATTAAGCCGACTCACCCCGGAGGGCCGGTGGGACTACAGGCGCTGCACAAGGCCATCGCCGGCCTGGCGACGCTGGAGTTCGGCGGATTCGCGGCAGGCAGCTTCTTTCTGTACCAGAGCACGTTGCGGCCCACCGGTTCCGTGTACACTAAACTTGCGGAGTTCCCGCTCACAAAATCATGATTCCGTTGGCGGTTCTGGTGATCGCGTACCTGCTGGGCGCGATTCCGTTTGGATACCTTCTGGTGAAATGGAAGACCGGCGCCGATGTGCGCGGGGCGGGTAGCGGCAATATCGGCGCGACCAACGTGATGCGCACGACGGGACGGGCTGCCGGCGTCATGACGCTGCTGCTGGATATCGCTAAGGGCTATGCCGCCGTGTGGACGGCCGGACGGCTAACCGGGCAGGATGTGTGGTGGATGAGTCTGGCGGCTCTAACGGTGATGGCCGGTCACGCGTATCCGGTATTTCTGGGATTCAAAGGGGGGAAAGCGGTAGCGAGTTTCGTCGGCGCTTTTCTGTGCCTGATGCCGTGGGCGTTGGCCGCGGAAAGTATTATATTTGTAGTTGTTGTGGTTTGGACCCGGCATATTTCACTGGGCTCGGTGGTTGGGGCGGCGACGCTGCCGCTGGCGGCGTGGCTGGTAATGCAGGCCCCTTGGCCAGCGGTGGGTGCCTCGGTGGTGGCCGGGGCTTTTGTCATCTACAGACATAGTAGTAACATCCAACGGCTTCGGCTGGGGACGGAGAACGTGTTTAAATTTTGAAAAATCTAGCAATTATCGGCGGGGGAAGCTGGGGCAGCGCACTCGCCATCGTACTGGCCCCTCGATTTTCCCGGGTAACCCTGTGGGTTTATGAAAGCGATCTGGCGGCACGTATGGGCACGGCCAGGATCAATGACATCTATTTGCCGGACTATCCAATACCGACAAATGTAGAAATTACCTCTGATCTTGTCACCGCGCTGGACGGCGCGGAAATCGTCCTGGGCGTCATGCCCTCGCATCTGGCGCGGGGACTGTATCAGCGTATGCTGCCCGGCCTTAAGGAGAGCATGGTGTTCGTCAGCGCCACTAAAGGGCTCGAAAACCACTCACTGCTACGCACCTCGGAAGTCATTCGGGAAGTGGTTGGGACGTCCCGCGTGGCGGTGATTTCGGGACCGTCCTTTGCCCGGGAAGTGGCGCGTTTTGAACCAACTGCGATGGTAGCGGCGGCCACCGAGCCAGGCTTGGCCGAAAGCGTTCAAGCGGCCTTCTCCGGGCCCACATTCCGGGTCTACACGAGTTCTGATCCTACCGGCGTAGAAATTGGCGGATCGATTAAAAATGTAGTGGCCATCGGCGCCGGCGTGTTACATGGTATGGGCCTAGGACATAACGCCATGGCGGCATTGATCACTCGCGGCCTGGCGGAGATGACGCGGTTGGCTGTAGCGATGGGCGGCCGACAGCAGACGCTGGCCGGTCTAGCCGGTTTGGGGGATCTGGTTTTGACCTGTACGGGGGACCTTAGCCGCAATCGGAGGGTGGGAATCGAACTGGCGCGAGGACGCAAACTCGAGGAGATCGTCAGCTCCATGAAAATGGTGGCTGAAGGGGTGAAGACGACGGATGCGGCGGTTGACTTGGCCAAGCGGTATTCCGTGGAGATGCCCATCGCGAGCCAAATGTACGAGATGTTACATTCCGGGTCGTCCCCCCAGGAAGCCATCACGCGGTTGATGGAGCGGTCGCTCAAAGGGGAATGATGGCATTCCGAGCGCATTTATTTTAGAACTCATAGCAACCTCGAATGGCCGAACGGGTTAAGACGGATATAGGCAAGGCTGCGGCAGCTCTGGATTTAGACACGGAGCTGATGGTCCGGCTCAAAGAGGGAGATGGGGCGAGCTTCGGTGTTTTGCTGGAGAAACACCGCTTGTCCGTGGTTCACTTCCTTTACCGGATGGTGCAGAACTACGCAGTGGCCGAGGAGTTGGCGCAGGAGGTGTTCCTGCGGGTGTATCGTTCGCGAAGTACTTATGAGCCGACGGCGAAGTTCACGACGTGGCTGTTTCGGATCGCGACCCATCTGGCACTGAACGCGCTCCGTGACGGAAAGAACGAGCGGTTGCAGGAGAGGTTGGATGACGACACCAGCGACATGCCGGTCAGGCAGGTTTCCGACCGCCGGCCGAGTGTGGAGCAGTCCATGGTGTACCAGGCGAAGTTGGATGAGATCCGGCGCGCCATTGCGGCGCTGCCGGAAAAACAGAGAGCGGCAGTGCTGATGCACAAGTACGAAGAGATGGAGTACTCGCAGATCGCGAAGGTTTTGAGTTGCTCGGAATCGGCGGTGAAATCGCTGCTGTTCCGGGCCTACGAAGCCCTGCGCGCGCGCCTGGCGCATATGGCGTGAAGGTAAGGCTTATATGAATTGCCCAATGGAGAGCCGGGAAAACGCGCAGTTGCTGGTGGATTACTGCGCCGGCAAACTGGACCCTGAGTGGGAGGCGAGACTGGACGGCCATATCGCCACGTGCGCGGCTTGCGGGGAATTCGCTCGCCGCCAGCGCGCGGTCTGGGAAGCTCTGGATGGCTGGGATGCGGCGCCGGTTTCGGCGGACTTCGACCGCCGTTTGTACCGGCGCATCGAAGCGCAGGTTTCGTGGTGGGATCTGCTGGTCCGCCCGTTCCGCTCACCGTTGGGCACGGTCACGCCGCGGCGAACGCTGGCTGGCGCGGCCGCGGCTTGCCTGTTGTTGACGGCGGGGATCCTGCTGGAGCGCCCGGCGATATCGCCGGCGCCGGCGCCCAATGAAATGGCGCAGGTGGATACGGTGCAGCCCGAACAGGTGGAGCGCACGTTGGACGCCATGGAGATGTTGAACGAGTTCAGCCACCATGTGCGCACGGAAGGTTCGGGTTCGAAGCTATAGACCATGAAACGCCGCTGCCATGCCGGAGGAATTATGCTGCTGATGGCGGCCGCGGGGATGAGCGCGCAGCGTGCCGGTCCCAAACCAGCGAAGGCGCCGCCCCCGCCACGCAACGTGGTCCGGCCAAGCGCGGCAAGACCCCCGGCCGGCAATAACCCGGCGGCCCCCAAGGCTGGTGGAGCGCCGCGACTAGGCAACCCCGGCAATCCGGTGGAGCGGCTGATGGCGATGCCGCCGGAGAAGCGCGAGCAGGTGCTGGAAAGACTGCCGCAGCAGCAGCAGGCGAATCTCCGGGAGCGCCTGGACCGGTACGACAAACTGCCGGCGGCGGAACGCGCCCGGCTGAACCAGATGTGGAACACATTCAACAGCCTGCCGCCGGAAAAGCAGGCCATCGTCACGCGGCAGATGCAGGCGTTCAACGGCCTGCCGGAAGCGCGCCGGGAGGACCTGAAGCCGGTGCTACAGCGCTTGCGACGGATGCCCGAGGCCCGGCGGGACGAGCTGCTGAACAGCCAGGCGTTTAAGGACCGATTCTCGGAGTCCGAGTGGCAGATGCTGGCGGAAATCTCACAGAACTACCCGCTTCCTGAGCGGTAGGCGCGATTCCGGGAAGCAACCACTCCGTAACCGGGTAAAGCCGGAGCCAACAAGAAGTTGAGCCCACCGCAGGGAGAGGCGCGAATCCCCGCCCTGTCCGGCCATCTCGCGGAGAACGCGGAGAGACGTCCGAGCTTCGTCCGGATGCACGTACCCGAGTACATTTTGGGGCTAGGTCTTTGGAACTGATGGCATAGGCGCGCCAGCAGCCGTCCGTGGTGTTCGCCGCGGGGTTCGGTGCTGGCTGCGGCTGCGCAGATTTTTTCCAAAATTAGCGTCTTGACAGCCAAAATGTGACATTTCGAACGCGAGATCCGTAACTCTAAGACACCATATGGACATATAATTCTTGACGTACCACTACATATTGGGGCATCATTACGAAGGCGTTCCCCACAGCAGGAATCCCGGAAGAGGACGGTTTATGGGACAACTATTTGTCGATTTGAGTGCGAAAATGGAATCATTGAAGACCCAAGACCCCCAAGAAACCAAGACGGGAATCGCATTCCCGCGGTACTTTACCACGAAGCTGGAAGCCGGCAGGACGCCGTACGACGAAATCCAATGGGAAACGCGTACCGCTTCAATCGGCAACGACAAAGGTTCGGTGATTTTTGAGCAGCGCGATGTGGAAGTGCCGGTGGACTGGTCACAGACCGCCACCAACATCGTAGCCAGCAAGTATTTCCACGGCAAGTTGGGGTCGCCCGACCGCGAGACGTCGGTGGCGCAACTGGTGCAGCGAGTGGTGGATTCGATTGCGGACTGGGGCAAGAAGGACGGCTACTTCAAAAGCGCCCAGGATGGCGAGAATTTCCGCCTGGAATTAGCCCACCTGATGCTCACGCAGAAGGCGTGCTTCAACTCGCCGGTATGGTTCAACGTGGGCGTCAAAGAGACGCGCGGCTACGGGTGGATCTACGACGAGCGAGAGGGGCGCGTGACCAAACTGGAAGGCGGCGGTGTGATGCGGCCGCAGTGTTCGGCCTGCTTCATCGTGAGCGTCAAGGACTCGCTGGAATCCATCCTGGAACTGGCTAAGACCGAAGGCATGCTGTTCAAGTGGGGCTCCGGTACCGGTTCGAACCTTTCGACACTGCGTGAAGAAGACGCCATTCTGTCTGGTGGCGGGCGCGCCAGCGGGCCGCTGAGCTTCATGAAGGGCTTCGACGCATTCGCCGGCGTGATCAAGAGCGGCGGCAAGACGCGGCGCGCGGCCAAAATGGTGATCCTCAACGTGGATCATCCGGATGTGGACAAATTTATCTGGTGCAAGGCCAAGGAAGAGAAAAAGGCCTATACGCTGGTGGAGGCGGGGTACGATGCCTCGCTGGATGGCGAAGCCTACAGTTCCATTTTCTTCCAAAACGCCAACAACAGCGTGCGCGCCACCGACGACTTCATGGAAGCCGCGGGCCGGGGCGACGATTGGTGGACCAAGAGCATCTCCACCGGGCAGCCGGTGAAGCGTCACAAGGCGGACGATCTGATGCGCCAGATCGCCGACGCCACGCACCAGTGCGG
>JANYJN010000816.1 GCA_025358475.1 Candidatus Solibacter sp. | reverse complement strand
CAGTGAGCAACGTGAACTTCGAGTTTGCCAATCGCGTGGCGATTATACCCGCCGGAACGGTGGGGCCAAGATGACGAACGCTACCGGCAAGCGAATGTTCCGGAAAGGATTGTGTTTTAAATCAAGCCAGAAATTGCTCCGGAGCCGAAATCTTATCGTGGCTACGAAAACGAAGAGTGGCTACATGTAAATTCAGTTCTCGACACCAATGGCGTCCGCCGACGCAAGACTCATCCCGAGTGGAACTATACTTTCGAACCCCGTGCCTACTGACTCCCTGTCGCACATCCGTCCATTTTATCATTTCGCCTACCCTAACCTACGCTGGATGCCGCTGCATGCGACAATGACCAATCGTATGGCAGACGATCCGATGGTGCGAGTCCGGGAGGCACTGAAACAGGCTCAGGTTGCCAGAGGGCAGGCACCCGAGGCCATTGCGCCGCTGTTGGTGGAGGCCCTGGGGCAGATCGCAGCCGGTCTGGACAGGCTTGCGGAAGCGGAACGCAATCTGGCGGCGCAGCAGGCCCTCCTGGACGATCGCCTGCTGCGGGTGGAACACAACCGGGCGTTCACCGCGTTCAACCGGATGGCCGCAGCGGGTACGAGCCTCTTCCAGCGGGCCAAAAGCAGCTTGCCGGCGCGGTTGAGGGAGGAAAGCCGGGACTCTGCCGAATATGCGACGTGGGTGGCCCATGAGTTGGCCGGTCTGCCTTCGGTGGAACAGGCGCGCGCGGCTTCGAATACCTGGGCGCAAAGGCCCAGGATTAGCGTAATCATGGCCGTCCGGAATGGGGATACCGCGCGGGAAGGTCTGGAGTCGCTGCGGAATCAGGCATATGAAAACTGGGAACTTTGTATGGCCGTCAACCAGGACTGCCAATCCCGGGTTTCCGGTTTGTGCGGGCCGGTTCGCTATGTCGCGGCAGATGCTCTCGATGACGCTCAGGCACTGAATGCGGCGGCACATCTGGCCACTGGCGAGTACCTCTCCGTCATGCAGGAAACGGGAGCGCTCTCGCCGCTTGCGCTCTACTACGTGGCCGAGGCAGCGCAGCAGGGCACTTTCGACGCGTTTTACTCCGACGAAGATTCTCTCGATGCAGAACGGTGCCGCGTACGGCCCATATTCAAGCCGGATTGGTCCCCCGATCTGCTCACTTCCTGCATGTACATTGGACAACTGCTCACGATCCGGCGGGAGCGTTTTCTGCAATCCGGAGGCTTATCCAGCGGTTACGGTAACGCGCACCTGCTGGATCTCATGTTGCGCCTTGCCGATGAGCCTTTGCGCGCGTGTCATATTCCAAGGGTGCTGTACCACGGCCTTTCGCCATCCCCCGCTGGGCCGGCGACGGATCCCGCGGCGCGAGCGATTGCGGACGCGGTCATGAGAAGAGAGCAGACAGCAGCGGCCTGCGTGCCCGGCCCCGCCACCGGTACGTTCGTCGTCCGGCGGAAGCGGTCCCCCGGGGAAATAACCGCCATCATCTGCTCGAAATCGCCGGACATGCTGAAGACCTGCCTGGCATCTCTGCGCGCGACGGCGGACCGGGTGGTGCGGCAGATCGTGGTGGTCGCGCATGAAGAGTACGGGCCGAATCCGTCATTGCACTCCGTAATCAAACGAGCGGGAGCGGCCGCCGTGACATTCCGCGGTGCATTTGACTTCGCCGCCATGAGCAACCTCGGCGCCGGTATCGCGGAAGCGCCCAACCTGCTGTTCTTGAACGATGACGTTCGCGCCACCGAACCGGAATGGGCGGAACTGTTGGCCGAGCAGGTGTCGCGTGAAGAGGTGGGAGTGGCGGGGGCCGTCCTGTGGTACCCCTCTGGCGTGCTGCAACACGCGGGCATTGTGGCGGGAGTTGGCGACGCGGTTGGACATGCCGGGCGTTACATGCATTCGAGCCCGCTTTGGCCGTGGCTGCTGGCCACGCGCAATGTCTCGGCGGTGACCGGCGCCTGTTTAGCGATTCGGAAGAACCTTTTCGGCCGGTTGGGCGGGTTCGAGACCCTATTCCCGAATAATTACAATGACGTGGATCTCTGTTTCCGGGTGCGTTCCCATGGATACCGGGTGATCTGCGTTCCGGTTCCCGGCCTCATCCATGCCGAATGCCAGAGCCGCCCGGGAATCGTCCGGTTTGAAGAGCGATACAGGTTCTACGAGCGTTGGGCGGAATTGCTCAGCGTCCCAGACCCGTATTACTCGCCCGCGCTGGCCCCCACCGAGAAGATTGCGCTGAATCTAAGCGGCGATCGCTGGTATCGGTCGCTGCTTTCGCCGATTCGGGGCTAAGCTATAAACCCCGGCCGGAAAGTGCCGATAAGGTGGGCATGTCAGGAATTTATTGGCACATCCTCAGGCGGACGGCCCCCCTCCTGCTTTCGGTCGCCCTGCAACTGGCGTCCCAGCGAGTTGCCATGAGCGCCCCCTCGCTGCCGTTTGCCTCGACTCTGGGCGGCAGCCAATCGGACACGATTCGTGCGATAGCGACGGATGCCGCGCAGAACATCTACGTTGTGGGAGAGACCTATTCACCGGATTTCCCAGGCCGCCGCACGTCGAACCCGGCGCGGGGCGCGGGCGATGCCTTTGTCGTGAAGTTGAACTCCTCGGG
>JANYJN010000793.1 GCA_025358475.1 Candidatus Solibacter sp. | reverse complement strand
GCCGAGGCCCAGAAGAAGGCCCAGACGCTGGCCGCCGCTGCCAGCCTGAAGTTGGGCGGCGTCAAGGGCGTGAGCGATTCGTACTACGCCAGTGGATACTCGGGAGCCAATTGGATTAGTTCGTCGCAGTATTCGGGCACGTTCAGTTCCCCCGGCGGCGGCTCGGGGACACAGTATGTCTTCAACGCCAGCGTGACTTTCAGCGCGGCGCAGTGAAGGGCACCTCATGAAACACCTCTTTCTTTTTCTGTTTACGGTGTTCTCCTGCATCGCCACCGCGCAGACCTTCGCTGGCATTAGCGCCCCGGTCCGCCGCACCGTCATTCTTACCGCGGACGAAGCGGAATTCACCATCTCCGTTGCGGCCACCCTGGATTCGACGCAACAGCAGGTGAAGCAGACTTTGCAAAATGCCGGACTCCCCAACCCGACCGTGGTCGGGACCGGTCTGGGTCAAAATAGCTCCGCTGACCTGCCTGGCGCCGCGCAGATCCTGTATTCCGCCACAGTTGCCATTCCCGCGGGCTCGGCCATAGACACGGCGAAGCGCCTCGAAACCCTGCGCGCCCACTTGCCGGCTCCCATCCAGAGCCTGCAGTATTCGGTTGCGTTTAACCCCAGCCAGACTACGGTGGATGCCATGCGTCAGGTGGTGATGCCGCAACTATTGGACGAGTCCCGGAAGTTGGCCCAGTCACTCGCGGCGGCCGCGGGAGTCACGGTGGGAGCCATCCGGTCCGTCAGCGATTCGGCCGGCGCGGTTAAGGGCTATTTCTTAGTGCCCACCGCGGTGGCGCGCATCGGCAACTTCTCGTCCGCCAGTCTGTTCTTCTCGCTGCCCTCAAGCACGCAGTACACGTATTACGCCAACGTAGTTTTCGCCACCGGCCAATAGACGCTTTCGGAATCGGCAGGTTGGCAGGCGAAAGCACCCAATGCCACTTACTTTTCCCAAAGCTGCGAATCCGGCAGAAATAGTGGGGCGGACCCCCAGGTCCGCGGCCGACGCCCCCGTCGGCCTGCTGGCACCTTGCAACCCGTTAATTCAGGGGCTTTCGAGGGTCGCGGCGCGGGGCCATGTTACGATAGAGACTTGTCAGGTCTCGGGCTTCGTGCAACGGACGGCTGCAAACCCCGCCAGGTCCGGAAGGAAGCAACGGTAGTGGTGCGGTTCGTGTGCCGCGGATTACCCGGGGCCTGGCATATATGTCCGCGCGGCATCCGGATACCCACCCCATGTACCAGGTAATCGCCAGAAAGTACCGCCCACAATCCTTTGCCGACGTGGTCAGCCAGGAACACGTCAAGAACACCCTGGAAAACGCCATCGCGCAAAACCGGATCGCGCACGGCTACATCTTTTCCGGCCAGCGCGGCACCGGCAAAACCACCATCGCCCGCATTCTGGCGCGCTGCCTCAACTGCATCCAGGGACCCACCGCGACGCCCTGCGGCGAGTGCGCCAGTTGTAAGGAAATCACCGCCGGCGGCACCGTCGACGTCATCGAAATCGACGCCGCCAGCAATCGCGGCATCAATGAGATGCGCGAACTGCGCGAGAACGTTCGCTACCAGCCCGCGCGCGACCGCTACAAGATTTTCATCATAGACGAAGCCCACCAGATCACCAACGAGGCCTTCAACGCGCTGCTCAAGACCATTGAAGAGCCGCCTCCATGGGCCGTCTTCGTACTCTGCACCACCGAAGCGCACAAGATTCCAGCCACCATCGCCTCGCGCTGCCAGCATTTCAGTTTCCGCAGCGTGGATTTCGAAGCCCTGATCCAGCGCATGGCGTGGATTTGCCAGCAGGAAGGCATCGAAGCCGATCCCGAAGCGCTCGCCATCCTGGCCGCCGCCGGCGAAGGCAGCGTGCGCGATTCGCTCTCCGCGCTCGATCAGGCAATCGCCTGCTGCGGGGCCAAACTGGACGCCGCGGAGGTGCGCGCGCTGCTCGGCGCGTTCTCCTTGGAATCGCTCGAAAAGGTCACGCAGGCGCTGGCCAACGGCGATTCGCGGAGCATGTTGGAAGTGGTGGATGAGCTCGAACGCAACGGGCAGAACCTACAGCATTTCAGCCGCGAGTTGTCGCGCTACTTCCGCAATCTGCTGGTCACCCGGGTGGCGGGCGCCGATACGCGCCTGGTCGCCGCCAGCCCGGCGCAGCGCGAGAAGCTGGCTGCCATCGCAGGCGCGTTCTCCGAAGAGGACCTGACGCGCTACCTGCAACTCTCGCTCGATATCTTCCGCGATCTGCAATATTCGCTGCAACCCCGCTTCCACCTGGAGATCGGTCTGGTCCGCCTGGTGCAGGCCGGCCGCCTGCTGCCCATAGAACAAGCCTTGGCGGGTCTTTCTGGGCCGACCCGGATTGCGCCCACGGCGCTTCCGGCGCAGGCGCCTCAAGCGGCGCCCCGCACGGCGTCGCCTCCGCCCGCCATGGCGCCGCCCCGCGGTTCCGGCCCTTCGCCGTTCGATTTGGATCGCGCCAGAAAGGCCGCCACGCGACCGCCCGATCCGCAATCCTCCGGCGCCAACGCGCTCGCGCCGCAAGCCGAAGCGCCTCCCATGACCGCGGGCGACCCGCGCGAGCGCCTGCACGCCTACCTGCACGAAAAAGGCAACGCCCACCTGGCCGACGCCGTGGAGAATAGTTCCCTCACCATCGCCGGCGGGGACCTCAACATAGTGGCGCCGAAATCCTACTCGCTTTATTTTAAGGATCGCGGCTTCGATGCGGCCGTCCGCGAAGTATTCGGCCGGCCGCTACGCATGAAGCTCACCACCGCCGAGGCCGCGCCGGAGCCGGCGCCGATCGGCATCGTCGCGCCATCCAAAACCGAAGCCGAAGACGAAGTCACCGGCCGCGCTCTGGCCAACCCGGAAGTGCGGCGTTTCCGCGAAGTCTTCGGCGGCGAAGTACGCAAAGTTCGCAACCTCAAGGAGTAGATACGTGAAACTACCCGGCAATATGCAGCAGATGATGCGCCAGGCGCAGCAGATGCAAGAGAAGATGCAGCAGGATGTCGCGCTGATCAAAGTCACCGCCACCGCCGGCGGCGGCATGGTCACGGTGGCCATGGACGGTCAGAAAAACCTGCTCAGCGTCAAAATCGACCCCGAAGTGGCCGGCGATGTGGACATGTTGCAGGATATGATCCTGGCCGCCTGCGGCGAGGCCTTCAAACAGGTGGAGGCGCAGATCCAACAGAAGATGGGCGGCATGCTGGGCGGGATGGGCCTCCCCCCGGGTCTGTTCTAAACCATGCCGGATTTCGCCGAACCGCTGGCGCGGCTGATCACGGAATTCAAACGCCTGCCCGGCATCGGCCAGAAGTCCGCGCAGCGCATCGCCTTCCACGTGCTGCGCGCCAACCGCGAGGATGCCGAGCACTTGGCGCAGGCCATCCTGGACGTCAAGGATAAGCTCGGCCTGTGCCGTATCTGCAACAACATCGCCGACAGTGAACTGTGCCAATACTGCCGCGATAGCAACCGCGACCCGAAAGTGGTCTGCGTGGTAGAGGAGCCGCACAACATCGTCGGCATCGAATCCACCCGCGGGTTTGAAGGCCGCTATCACGTGCTGCACGGGTCGCTCTCGCCGTTGCGCGGACTGGGCCCCGAATCGCTCAAGATCAAAGGCCTGGTGGAGCGCATCGGCCAAGGCGAGATCGAGGAAGTGATTGTGGCCACCAACCCCACGGTGGAAGGCGAGGCCACCGCGGTCTACCTGGCGCGCCTGCTCAAGCCGCTCGGCGTCAAAGTGATGCGCATCGCGATGGGCGTCCCGGTGGGCAGCAATCTGGAATTCGCCGGGGAAGTTACTATGTCGAAGGCGATGGAAGGCCGGCGGGAGATGTAAGTGGGGGGTTACTTCGAGTCTTCCACGCTCTGCAAGATCTCGCGGGCCTCGGCTTCCCTTCCCCCCGGTACGCGCACGCTCCACCAACCGAAAAAATTTCCGCTTTCCTGCTGTACGGCTGGATTCTGGTCCATGACGAAGAAAGGTATTCCGGCTTCCTGTAACAAACTCCCTGCCAGCCCAATGGCGATTGGGTTGTTAAGGCCGGTTTGGATCAGGACATCGACAGCGTCTTCGTCAAGGCGGTCCGCCAAAGGAACATGGCAGTTGGAACACACGACAAACCCTTCACGATACTGCGCGCGGCATTGAGGGCAAACCATCGCAACGTACTTGAACACGGCAAACTGTAGCACGCGGCTTGGATCGACGCGTCGCAACTCGAAATCCGAGGGGCGACGGTGAGAAAGCTAACAGGCCGGGAGGCCTACCTAACTGCCCAGGCCCACGAAACAGACGCCCAGCAGAATCAGGCCCAGCCCCATGAATTTCTGTTTGGTGAGCGCCTCGTCGAAGAACAGCTTGGCCCACAAAAGTCCCCACACGTAACCCATCGCCACCATGGGATACAGTACCGACAGTTGCGCATCTTTACCTTTGATGCCCCAGGCATAGAAGACGCTGGAACCCAGGAACAGGGCGATGCCGAACAGCAGCTTGCGATTCAGGAAGCTCCAGGGGGAGCGCGTGAGGTGCGCCGACCCCATCTTGAGGAACGCCATCCCGAGGGAACCGATCACCGAAGCGGCGAACACCAACAGCATCGATTTCAGCAGCGGGCTCATTTGTCCCCCCGCCGGCCCATCACCGCGACACCCAGCACGATGGTGGCGATGCCCACGTTCTTATAAACGTTGGAGGGTTCGCCGAGCAGGGTATAGCTCGCCAGGGTGGTCCACACATAGGTCAGCGCAATGATGGGGTACAACAACGACATTTCCCCGTTCTTGAGCGCCAGAACCATCATCAGCGTATTGATGCCGTAGAGCGAGTAACCGGCAATCAAGGGGATGTTGGTCACTAGCGCCAGCAGATGCGGCGAGAAGTGATCCATGCCGGTTTTGATGAGCAACTGCGCGGCGGCGCCCAGAATGGTGCAGCTAAATACCAGCAGGAAGGAATTGCGGCGGGCGCGCGGATCGGACTGTGGAATAGCAGTCGTGGCAGTTGTCAAAACGAGGACCCTTTGGAGAAAGACTCGCGAACCGGCGGGTCTTGAAACAGGATAACAAGGATTTCGCTAGAATGAATAGCAGTGGATCGAGAAAACGTACTAGTAGCGGAACCGGAGCCCTCGGAACAACCGGCCCACGCGCTGCCGGAACCGCCCCGCGGTTTCATCGCGGAGTGGGCCGTCACCATCATTCTGCTGCTATTCGGCACTACGAACCTGGTGCAGGCCTTCGTGATCCCCACCGGATCGATGGAAGACACGCTGTTGATCGGCGACCATCTGCTGGTGGACAAACTGGCTTACTCACCGGCGGGCGCGATCTCGAAACGAATTCTTCCGTACAGCGATGTCAAGCGCGGGGACATCATCGTCTTCCGCTACCCCGTCGATATCCAACAGACGTTCGTGAAGCGCTGCATCGGAGTTCCGGGAGACCGCATCAAGCTGGTGGAGAAGCGGTTGATCCTGAACGGCCACGCGGCAAACGAGCCGTACGTTTACCACAAAACGGAATACATCGATTCGTATCGCGACAATTTCCCGAGCGAGCCTAACGTACACGTAGCCGATGCCGCCGGCGATATGCTGAATAATCACGTACTCGACGGCGAGGTGGTGGTGCCGCCGGGATTCTATTTCGCCATGGGCGACAACCGCGATTCCTCGCTGGACAGCCGCTATTGGGGCTTCGTGCCGGGGGCGAACATCGTCGGCAAACCGCTGATTATCTACTGGTCTTACGATGCCACCACGGAAGCCCTCTCCGGGCCGATGATTTCGATCGACCATCTGCTGGACCTGGTGCAGCATTTCCCGTCCAAGACCCGCTGGGGCCGCACCTTCCGGCTGGTACGCGGCTACCCGTTGAAATAACATGAACCGGCATCATTATGGGCTCATCCTCGCCGGCGGGCGCGGTACGCGCTTCTGGCCGCGCAGCCGCAGGCGAAGCTCCAAACAGGTGCTCAACGTGGTGGGCGAGCGCAGCCTGATACAGTCCACGGTGGACCGGTTGACGCCGCTGATCGCCGCCGAGCGGCTATGGGTGCTGACCAATGAGCACCTGCGCGACATCATCATCCAGCAACTGCCGGAGGTTCCCAGGCACCAGATACTGGCCGAACCCATGCAGCGCAATACGGCGCCCGCCATCGGTCTGGCGGCGCAGATTCTGCACTCGCTGGACCCCGACGCGGTGATGGGGGTCTTTCCTGCCGACCACGTGGTGGGCAAAATCCCACAGTACCGGGCCGTCATCAGGGCCGCCTTCAAGGCCGCCGCCGGCCGCCACCTGGTGGTGGTCGGCATCCAACCCCGCTGGCCCGAAACCGGCTACGGCTACATCGAATTCCCGCGCGATTGCAGCGTCGGAGGAGTGGCCTCCCTGGCGGTGCGCGGTTTCCACGAAAAGCCCGACCTGGCCAAGGCGAAACGCTACCTGAAAGCCGGCAATTTCTTTTGGAATTCCGGCATGTTTTTCTGGCGCGCCGACGTGCTGCTGGACGAATTGCGCCAGCACCTGCCACGTACCGCCACGGTGCTGGCTTCCCTGCCCCGCTTCGGTTCGCGAACATTCGCCGCCAAGCTCAAGCTGGCCTTTCCGCTGTGCGACAACATCTCGATCGACTACGCGGTGCTGGAAAGGGCCGCCGGGGTACACGGCATTGCCGCCGGCGATTTCGGCTGGAACGACGTGGGAAGCTGGAATGCCGTCTACGAACTGCTGGAACGCGACGCGCACGGGAATTCCATCGCGTTGGAATCGATTGCGCTGGATTCCCACAATAACTTCGTGGACGCCCGTGGCAAAGTGGTGGCGCTGATCGGCGTCAGGAATCTGATTGTGGTCGATACCCCGGACGCCCTGCTGGTGGCCGCCCGCGACCGCGCGCAGGAGGTTGGCGATATCGTGAAAGCACTGGAAAAGCGCAACCGGCACGATCTCTTATAGCCGAAAGTTAGCACTTAATTATTAACTTCGGTATTTAGGCTAGTACTCCAATAGTTATGGGACTGTAAAGAGAATAGCGGGTCTTTTTTAAGGTATTTCCCCCGAGTTTTCCGTTATAGTAAGAGGGCGCAGAGTGTGCCCTATCGTGTCCTGTCTGTATTGTGGCAAAGAGATCGGAGCATTTCGGCTGCTTCGGGACAGCGAGTTTTGCTGCGCCCTTCACCGTCTGCAACACGGCGACCGGCTCAACAAGATAGCCGCACCCGAACCCACCTCGACCGGCGTCGCGGGCTTTCTCGACGAAATGCCCTTTCAGCCGGGCAATCGCGGCAGCACGCTGATTCCCTGGCAAACCATCGGCGCGCGGGGTCGCATCCGGAGTGACGCCCACTGGCCGCTCACCATCGATATTGGCCAAGCCACGAGCGGCGCCGCAGCGGTTCAAGAGCGCTCTGCCGCTCCGCCGCGACAGGAACATGCGCTGCCGAGTTTCGACGCCCGGCGTTTGACGCCGGAGGTGCGCCAACCGGCAGCGGCGGGACCCCGGCTGGTGGCGCCAGACCCCATCGCCACACTGGCCGTGACGCCGCCGGCCATAGGCCAAAGGCGGGTGGAATTGGGCCTACCGCGCCCCGATCTGCTGCCCATCGAATATCACAGCCAGCGCCTGCGCAACTCCCCCGTGTGTAGCCTGGAGTGCAGAGTGACGCGGCCGGCGCTAGTGCCGCCGCCCTTCCGGTTGCAGCCGGTCCCGGAAAAGCTGGAAGAGCCCGCGCCGGTGCAGAAGGCCGCGCGGCCGGGCTTCGGGAAGCTGCGGACCATGCCCGCGGCGAAACGGACGCCAAGCGTGTTGATGGTTGCCGGCAGGGTGGCGGCGGGATTTGTGCTGGGGGCATCGCTGTGGGTCGGCGTGGCCCACTTCGGTGGGGACCGGCGGCTGATCGCCCAAGAAGAAGTCCCCTCCGGGGACGTGGTTCTTTCGGCCGGCAATCGCGCCAGGGCGGCGAGCGCGCACAACGGCGGAACGCCCGGACAACCCGCGCCGGCAGGACCGGTCGCATGGGTCCGGCGAACAATCGCCCACCGTGCCACCCTCAAGATCGCCGACGATTTCCGCGGCATGGAGAATTGGGATGGCGGCGCGAAGGCCCGGCCCGCCGGTTGGATGCGGCATCCCGATGGCTACGTAAGCACCGGGGCACTGGCGCTGTTCCACCCCAGTCTGAAGTTCACCGACTGCCGGCTGGAATTTTTCGGCCAGATCGAAACCAAGAGCATTGGCTGGACGGTTCGCGCCGCCGATGCCATGAACTACCACGCCATGAAGCTCACGGTGGTGGAGGCCGGCATGCGCCCGTTCGTCGCCCTGGTGCACTACAACGTGGTGGGCGGCAAGTCCGGGCACCGCACCCAGACACCACTTAATATCATGGTGCACAATAACCAGCCGATGCAGTTTGCGGTGGATGTCCGCGGCAATCGCGTGGTGACTTCGATCGACGGGGAGGAAGTGGATTCCTTCACCGACAACACCTTGGTGGCGGGCGGCGTGGGCTTCTTCAGCGACGCCGGGGAACGCGCCCGGCTCTACTGGGTGAGAGTGTCGCGCAATGACGACTGGTTCGGCCACGTCTGCGCTATGCTGGCCGATGGGGCGGCGGAGGGGAGTACGGCGGGGTTGCGCGGGCCAAGATCGCCCGGCGGCGCGCCGGTGCCCGGATTGCCCGGCGACCGGGACGGAATGGCGCTGGCCGGCGTGTGGGTCGCGCTGCCGCGCCTGCGCGCCACCCGGAAGGCATGATTTTTCAAGACCGGGAGAAGTGAACCATGGAATACGCCAGCGGAAGCAACTCGGACGGTATGCCCCTGCCGCCAGGCGTGACGGCCATCACCGACATCAGGAACCAGAAGCGCGCTAGCAAGACGCTCTCCAAAGCGGTTTCCCTGCACCTGGAGGGCAAGTTAGAAGGCGCGGGCCGGCTCCTGGGCAAGGCGATCGAAGACGGCGAAAGAGAACCGGGGCTCTATGCGGCGCTCGGCCATATCCAGTATGAGATGTGCGATTACGAGGCCGCCGCGGAAACCTACGCGACACTCTCGGAGATCGACCCGGAGCATCGCACGGCGAGTTTCAACCTGGGCGTTTGCCACGGCAATCTGAAGCGGTGGAGCGACGCCGCGGCGGCCTTCCAGCGCGCCTACGAGGCCGACGCCACGCGCCCCGAGAGCATGCTGGGCCTGGGCATCACGCTGATTCACGACGGCCGGCCCGCCGAAGCTCTGGCGCCGCTGGAAAAGTATCTGAGCCTTCATCCCGACCATGAACAGGCGCTGTTCGGCCAAGCGGTGGCGCTGCAACAGACCGGCAAGCACGCCGCGGCTGTGGAACAGTATCGCAAAGTGCTGGCGCGCAATCCGAGTTGCGAAGAGGCACTCTCTAACCTGGTCGCGATGTTTCTGGAAAAGAGGGATCACGAGAGCGTGCGCCGCTACGCCGGGATGCTCAGCGAGATCCAGCCCGAATCGCCGATGGCCATTGAGGCCCTGGCCGCCCTGGCCTTTCAGGACGGCGACTACGCCGCGGCAGGGCAGCACTGCCGCGCGCTGGCCGAGGCATCGCCGGATCGCTTCGAACACTGGTTCAACCTGGGCGTGGCATATCACAAGATGGGGAGTTACGAAAAAGCCGCGCAGGCGTACCAGCAGGCAGCCGGCCTCGACCCCGGCAATGCGCAAGCCCACCTCAACCTGGGAGTGACGCAGCAGGAGCTCAACGACCTGGAGGGGGCGCGCGTCAGCTATGAACGCGCCCTCAACATCGACCCGGGGCAATCCGGCGCGCTGTGGAACCTGGCGCTGGTGCTGGAACAGCAGGGCGAACGCCAGTGGGCGGAAAAGCTCTACGCGCGCATCAATGAGGACGCGCCTGAATGGTGCGACGCCAGTTTCCGCCTGGGCTACCTCCGCCTGTTGCGCGGCGACTACCCCAACAGCGCCGATTCCTTCGAAGCCTGCCTGTTGCGGCGCCCCGATTGGCCCGAAGCGAGTCTCAACGCCGGCATCGCCCACGCCCGCAGCGGCAATGCCGAAGCCGCCCGCGCGAGCTTCCAAAACGCTTTGCTGCTGCGCCCCGATTCCTCAGATGCCGTCCGCGGCCTGGCCGCCCTGGCATTGGACCTGGAAAATTTCGACGACGCCTACCAGCAGCACTGCCGGCTGATCGAACTTGGCGAGCACGGGCCGGAACTGTTCTACAACGCCGGACTGATCTGCCAGAAGCGCGGCCAGACCCAGGACGCGGTTACGTTCTACCAACAGGCGCTGAATGAGGATCCGCAGTTTGCCGAAGCCCTGCTCAATCTAGGGCACGCCATGATGTCGCAGGGCCATGCAGACGACGCCCGCAGTTTCTGGCGCCGGGCCATCCGCGAGAAGCCCGAACTGGCGCAGGCCTATTTCGAGCCGCCGGTAGCGTAAGACTCGCGTTCGGGAAACTGTGGGATGGGCTTGCGGATTGAGCCTTGATGCGGAGGCGCGGAGGCGCTGAGGAAGAGGCGGAGAAAACCGCCGGGAACGCCAAGACCTGAGAGCGCGGAGTCAGCGCAGGTCCTGGGCTTTTGCAGCGGGGGTGGTTGGACGAACCGAGCAGTCTCCACCGCCGCACCTGAACGCACACCGCGCCCGCGGTTTATGCCGTACGCCGATACAGCCTTGTAGCCGCCAGGCTCCATTGTCTCCGCTCCCTCTGCGCGCCAGGTTTTGACTCTCTTGGTTCTCTCCGCGTTTTTCTCCGTGTCTCGGCGACTCCGCGTCAAAACGCACAACTGGTCTGGTTCCGGCTTCGCCGTTTTAGGGAGTGTGAAATTCCGGGCAATACCGCGTGATATTCTGTTGTTGGTTTAGTACCCATACATAAAGGAGAATCTCCATGAGAGTTGGCGTATTCACTCCGCTGCTGTCGCAATTGTCCGCTGAAGACGTTTTCAAGAAGCTGAAAGGCTATGACATCGATACGGTGGAACTCGGTACCGGAAATTACCCCGGCGGCGCCCACTGCAAGCTCTCCATGCTGGAGAACAAGAGCGAGCTCAAGGATTTCAAGAGCCTGCTGGCGGACAACGGAATCTCCATCAGCGCGCTGAGCTGCCACGGCAATCCGCTGCATCCCGATAAGGACAGGGCGAAGAACGATCAGGACGTCAGCAAGCGGACCATCCGGCTGGCCGAGAAACTCGGCGTAAAGGTGGTGGTGGATTTCAGCGGTTGCCCCGGTGATTCGCCGGCCGCGAAATATCCCAACTGGGTCACCTGCCCGTGGCCGCCGGACTATCTGGAAGTGCTCGCCTGGCAGTGGGACAAAGTGGTGGCGCCTTACTGGATCAAGCAGGCCAAATTCGCCGAAGATCACGGCGTCCAGGTGGCTATCGAGATGCACCCGGGCTTCGTCGTCTATAGCCCGGAGACCATGCTCAAACTGCGCGCCATCGCCGGCAAGAGCATCGGCTGCAATTACGATCCCAGCCACATGTTCTGGCAGGGCATCGACCCCATCGCCGCCATCCGCGTACTGGGCGATTGCATCCTGCATGTGCACGCCAAAGACACGCAGATTTACGATCGCAATCTGCCGCTGACGGGCGTGCTGGATACCAAGAACTACACCGACGAGCGCCATCGGGCGTGGATCTTCCGCACCTGCGGCTACGGCCACGGCGCCGAGTGGTGGAAGGAATTCATCAGCACGCTGCGCATGTTCGGCTACGATTACGTGCTCTCCATCGAGCACGAGGACAGCCTGATGTCGCCCGAGGAAGGCCTCTCCAAGGCGGCGACGTTCCTGAACGGGATCGTGATCAGGGAGCGACCGGGCGCGGCCTGGTGGGTCTAGGTCACACGAACATTTAATTTTTTTACTCCTGTTGGATGCGGTAGTGAGACCTGCGTGCGGCTCTGGAGATGCTCGTTTTCAGCGGGCGGAGTGCCATTCTCAAATCGGGGATTTGTCAGATGCTGAGAGGGCGCTGGGAGAGTTCGACGAACTCTCCCAGGCCTGGCGCGACAGCGGAGACCGCATCTGCTGGGATTTGTCTAGGCCCGCACACAGTCGGAGGTGGGACAG
>JANYJN010000786.1 GCA_025358475.1 Candidatus Solibacter sp. | reverse complement strand
CTTTCGCTCGGGCTGGTTTCTGCTTTGCCATACGTTTATCGGCCAGCGATGTGCCGGCATCCTCAGGGGAACCTTAGAAAACTGTTTCACAAATACAATATCGTATTCCGAGGCAACCGCTCCCCCAGATGCCGGAAAAATGCGCACGCAAGCAGGCTTGACGCTGCAACCCAATTCCACATAGGTTTTCCCTGTGGGGCGGACCCCCAGGTCCGCGGTCGACGCCCCCGTCGGCCTGCTCGCGCCTTGCAAGATGCCGATATCGTAGTTCCGGAATTCGGGTCAGGTGTGACCGTCCTCAGAGGGGGCCCCACGATTTGTGGGCGATTCAAGTTTGGTGGGCCCTGCTGGATTTGAACCAGCGACCGACGGATTATGAGTCCGCTGCTCTAACCGCTGAGCTAAGGGCCCGAAGTGCTTACAGCAGTACAGAAGATCAAAAGGCGACAGGCAAAACGTCACCGTAACGGCTCCTTTTCGCCCTGTCCTTCAATGCCGATCCCCGCAACGCCAACACTATTGTACCCAGTCGGCAGCCGGCAGGTGGGGGCGTACTCTCACACAGGGATCTTAAAGGCGCAGCCCTTAGTTATAATCAAAGGACCGCAATTCCAGGATTAAACCGTTTGCCGCGAAAACCACCGCACGTGATTGCCATCTATCCGGGATCGTTCGACCCGATTACCAACGGGCACCTCGATCTCATCCAGCGCGGCTCGCGAATGTTTGACCGGCTGATTGTTTCGATACTGCGGAACGACGCCAAGGAGCCGCTCTTCAGCGTGGAAGAGCGCATCGAAATGTTGAACGAAGTGCTGCACGTTTACCCCAACGTGGCAGTGGATTCGTTCGACGGGCTTCTGGTGGATCACGCGGCGGCGCACGGGGCTACCGTCCTGCTGCGCGGGATTCGCGCGATTTCCGATTACGAATACGAATTGCAGATGGCGCTCATGAACCGGCGGCTCAGCCCGCGGATCGAGACGGTGTTCATGATGGCTCACGAGGCCTATTCTTTCATCAGCTCCCGGCTGGTGAAAGAGGTCTTTGGCCTGGGCGGGAACATTACGGGGCTGGTGCCGCCGTCGGTGGAAAGCCGTCTGCAAGCCCGCTTAGCGAAAACCAACAATAAAGGGGCATAACAAGCAAGATGCAAGCAGCAATCAACCCAATCGCGGAACGAATTTCTTCGATCAGCGTGTCTTCCACGATGAAGGTTTCGGCGGAGGCGGACAGGCTTCGTGTCGAAGGTGTGGACGTGGTCGATTTCGGGGCCGGCGAGCCGGATTTCCCGACTCCGGATAACATCAAGCGGGCGGCCGTCCGCGCGCTGGAACAGAATTTCACCAAGTACACGGCGGCGGGCGGTACGGTCGAGCTGAAGAAGGCCGTGTGCGAGACGCACGCGCAGGATTTCGGCACGACATACGGGCCCAACGAGTGCATGATCACGGTGGGCGGTAAGCACGTGATCTTCAACCTGATGCAGGCGTTGGTGAATCCAGGGGACGAGGTGGTGATCCCGGTGCCGTATTGGGTGACTTACCAGGACGTGGTCAACTACGCGGGCGGCAAATGCGTATTCGTGAACACGGACGAGGCACAGGGGTTCGTGTTGACGGCGGCGATGCTGGAACCGCATCTGACGGCGCGCACCCGGATGGTGATCGTCAATTCGCCCTCCAACCCCAGCGGGGCGGTGGTGGAGCGCGAGGAGTTCGAGAAGATCTTCCGGCTGACTTCGGCGCGCGGCATCTACCTGATGACCGACGAGTGCTACTGCAAGTTCCTGTATGACAGCGAGCCGTTTTCCATCGCGTCTCTGGCGGGCGCGAAGGCGACGGTGCTGGTGGCCGGCTCGCTTTCCAAGACGTACGCCATGACCGGATGGCGGATCGGGTTCGGTCTGGTGCCGCCCGCTATCGTGCAGGCGATGACGAAGTTGCAGAGCCATTCGACGTCGAACCCGTGTTCGATCTCGCAAAAGGCGGCGGTGGAAGCGCTGCGCGGTCCGCAGGAATCGGTGGGCATCATGCTGGCGGAGTATCACAAGCGGCGCGATTTCGTGGTGGCGCGGCTGCGCGCCATTCCGGGCGTCCAGTGTACCCAGCCGCGGGGCGCGTTTTACGTGTACCCCAACGTGGGCGTGGCCATCGGTAAGAACATCGGTAAGAACGGCATCGCCAATACGCTTCAATTCTCGGAGCGCCTGCTGGCGGAAGCCCATGTGGCAGTGGTGCCGGGCGAAGCGTTCGGCACCGACAAGCACGTTCGCATCTCCTACGCGACATCGATGCAGGAACTGGATCGCGGGTTGGAACGAATCCACCAGTTCATTGTGAAGAACTCGTAGATATGGAACAGCCGATCCGCCTAACGCCCTCCCTGCGCGGAGCGGGTGTGGGGCAAAACGAGCCTGGCGCCGTGGTTTCCGGATTCGGAGACGGCTATCGAATAGGCGCGGTTTTTGATCCCACGCGAATTGCCCCTGCTGGTGGGCGCGATCACGTCATCACCAACCGCTTCGACGATAACACGCTGCTTCAGCCGATACCCAAATCGTCGATTCGTTCCAGCGGCGTGCCGCAGGTCCGGCAGATGACGGCATGGCAATCGCCGCACACCAGGGGGTCGGGGACCGGCTTGGTGCAGGCCGGACAGTAGAATTCGCCGGTATCCATTGGAGGGGGGCTCGGGAAGGGCGGGGGCGTGGCCCCGCCAAGCTGCCTACTTCGCGGCGGCGATGGAATCCACTTTCAGGTTCTTGCCGGCATCGTCGAGCGTGCCCACCACGGTCACCTTTTTGGCGGCGAATTTCTCTGGCGTCGTCTGGTCGCTGAGCACGTACGACTTCTTGGCTTTGGCGTCGTACAGCACGTACTTGCCGTTCATGCCCTTGACGCACGCCACCACGCACTTGGCGTCGGAGCCCATCTTCATGTCTTTGTGGTCGGCGTCGGCGCACATGCTGTCGGTGATGACGCCGGTGAAGGTCTGCGGGCCGGCGGCAATGGCCATGGCGGCCGCGGCGAAAACAACTGCAATCTGCTTCGTCATTAAATTCTCCCGTCCTGTTTCCGGTTTCCAGCTAGAGCGTCGTGGAGCCGGTACGTCCAACTGAGTATTCAATTACTACTGTCCTTATGGTAGCGCTCCCGAGCCTCTCCGGCGGCTGCTAAACTGGGGGTCTGGTGGGACCATTCTATAGCCGCGCGGAATTAGTGGAACAGCGTGCCCTCTGGAAACGCCAGGGGAAGACCGTGGTCTTCACCAACGGCTGCTACGACCTGCTCCATCCTGGCCACGTTCGTCTGCTCGAACAGGCGCGCAACCTGGGCGACGTGCTGATCCTGGCGCTGAATTCGGACGCCAGCGTGCGCCGCATGAAAGGACCGTCGCGCCCATTGATCGTGGAGAACGAGCGCGCCGCCATGGCTTTGGCCCTCGCCGGCGTGGACGCGGTCACCCTCTTTGAGGAAGACACGCCGCGCGAACTCATCGCCGAGGTTCTCCCCGACGTCCTGGTTAAGGGCGCCGATTGGTCGCACTTCATTGCCGGCCGCGAGGAAGTTGAGGCTGTGGGCGGGCGCGTGCTCACCGTCTCATTGGAACCCGGCTATTCTACTACTAATATTGTCGAAAGAATGACCAACCAGCCTTGATTCATCCTGTCGTAAGAGACCTGTTCCTGGACCTGGCACGGCATTCGGGATTCCAGGACGTGCTAAATCGCGTCAGCGCCGGCGGCAACGCGTCCCTGTCCGGCCTGACGACTACCGCGAAAGCGGTGTACGCCGTCCTTTTATGGCAGTCCGCTGGACGTTCTCTTGTCATTGTAGTAGATGGCAACAAGCAGGCCGAAGACCTTTCCGAAGCCGTCACCAGCTTTTTCAACCTGCTTGTGGCCGATGACCGCCACGGCCCGCAACTCCTTCCCGCGCTAGATGTTCTGCCCATGCAGAACCTTTCGCCCCACGCCGAAATCTGCGAGCAGCGTGCCATCGGCCTGTGGAGCCTGGCCACCAAACGGACGCCCGTCACCATCCTGCCCGTGGCTTCCGCCCTACTGCGAATCGAACCCGCAGACTACTACCGCCAGCTCACCCTGCGCATCCGTGCCGGGGAGGAGTTGCCGCTGGAGGAGGTGGTCGCCCACCTGGAGAGCATCGGCTACCAGCGGCGCGAGCCCGTTGAGATGGTGGGCGAGTATTCCGTGCGCGGCGGAATTCTCGACGTGTTTTCTCCCGAATCGCAGAAACCGGTGCGCATCGATCTATTTGGCGATCAGGTGGAGTCCATTCGGCGCTTCGACGTGGACTCGCAACGCTCCGTTCTGAACGTGGAAGACTGCCTGCTACTACCATTGACGGAGTATCAGAAGTCCCGCCCCCTTCTCAGTGAATTGCACGACCTCATGCGCGCGGCTGACATCCCCGGCCGTGACCTGCCACCGCCCGGCGAGGCGTTCCCGGGCTGGGAATTGGTGTCTCCGATGGTCCGGCCCCGCAATGCGTCGGTGTTTTCGTTGATGGATCGCCCGGTAGTGATCTGGGATGAGCCGGATCAGGTGCAGGCGGCGGTCAAGAGGCTGTGGACGCGACTGGAACAGGTGGAGCGCTCCCCGGCTTACGATCCTGACCGCGTCTTCTTCCGCTGGGAAGAACTGGCACGCCAGGCCCTCGGTGGCCCGCAAGTGGTTTTTCAGCAATTGGATATCGGCTGGTCACCCTCCGGCCAGGAAACCAGCACCCACATCGCCACCCGCCCCGCCATGAGCTTCCACGGGAACATTCAGGTAGCGGTCGCCGAAGCCCGGACGTTGGTGGAAGCCGGCAATAAGGTCGCCTTTTTCGCTTCTGCCACAGGTGAAGTAGAACGCCTCGCGGACATCTTCAACGAGTATGCGATTCCCTACCAGCTTGGCCTGGAACAGTTTGAATCTACACCGGCATACCTGGCGCAGCGCGCCTACATGTCCGGCACGTCCGCCCATATCTACCTGATCAAAGGCGTGGTCCGCCACGGCACCGCGTTCCACGATTCCAAACTCGTACTATTCGGGTCGGAGGACCTTTTTGAAACCTCCGAAATGATCTCCCGCGGCCCATCGTCCAAGACCGCCCGTGAGACCTTCTCCGCCGACATCATCGACCTCAAGCCCGGCGACTACGTGGTCCACTCCGAACACGGCGTCGCCCAGTACTTGGGCCTGCGCGAGATTTCCGGCGGCGAGAATAAGGGCGATTACATG
>JANYJN010000754.1 GCA_025358475.1 Candidatus Solibacter sp. | reverse complement strand
CCCCCCATTGGAAACATACGCAGGATGTCCGAAAAACGTCCGGCGCGCCCTTTACGGAGGCGCCGGATGCGGTTCGTTCAGCAGGAACGACAGGAAAGTGTTGCGCCGGTCCACCTGGCGCTTGCGGGCGCAGTGATGAATGCCCCAGTGGTCGCCCAGGATGATCGCCGAGTGCTGGGCCCGCGTCACGCCGGTGTAGAGCAAATTGCGGTGATGCTGGAACTCGTGCGACTTATGGGTGATGACGATGGCGCAGGGGAACTCCGAGCCCTGGCACTTGTGAATGCTCAAACAGTAAGCGAGTTGCAGATCCTGCCAGTTCGGGGAGTCGCGCCCGACGCCGACCGGTGTGCCGTCGAAATCCACGGCGATGCCGCCATCGGACAGGACGTCGGCAACGGTTCCGATGGTCCCGTTCATGATGCCCGTCTTGTAGTTGTTACGGGTCTGGATCACCTTGTCGTGAAGCAGGAAGGCGGGCGGGGAATTCTCATCGAGTTCCGGCGTCCGCGCGCCATAGAGCTTCCACTGGATCAACTGCTGCAGGTCGATGTTCAACGAGCGCGTGCCGATCGGGCCCTTGTGCGTGGGCGATAGCACTTGCACGTCCTTCACGATGTCGAAGCGCAGGCGTTCGGCCAGCACCTTCTCAAACAGCATGAGAAGGAACCGCCTCACCTCCATCGAGTCCGAGAACTGGTCCACGACATACCAGGGCCGCCGGCCACGCACTTCGCAATCGCTCGTGGGGCGCACCTCGCCCTCCAGCACGGCGGCGCAGTTCTCCTTGAGTTCGCCGGCCTGCCGCATCACCTTCGGGAGAATCACCGTGGGGATCGCCCGCGACTGAATCAGGTCGCGCAGGACATTCCCCGGCCCTACCGGCGGCAACTGGTTGTGATCGCCCACCAGCAACAGGGCCGTCCGGTTGAAGTCGATCGCGCGGAACAGACGCCATGCAAGCCGGACATCGACCATCGACACTTCATCCACGATCACCATGCCGGCTTGAATCGGATTCCCAGGGCCGACTTTGAATTCGTGCCCATCGAACTGCAGGAGCCGGTGGATGGTCTGCGCGGGCTGCTCCACCAGTTGCTCCATTCGCTTTGCCGCTTTCCCTGTTGGAGCCGCCATCTCCACCCGGAGACCCTTTTCCCGGCAGATCTCGACCAGGGTGCGGATCGTGAACGTCTTCCCGGTTCCGGCGCCGCCCGACAGCAACGAGATGCGGTGCCGCAACGCCGCCGCCACCGCTTCGCACTGCTGCGCATTGAGCCGTGGTTCGTGGCTGCGAGCCAGAGCCTCGAGGCCTGCGAAATCGCTGTAGTGCGGGTTCGGCTCGGCAGCACGGCGAAGCGCGTCCGCAAGGTCGCGCTCCATCTCCTCGATCTCGGGCTTCGCCACCACCAGACATTCGTAAGGCGATGTGACCAGTTCGCCCTCGCGTATCAGCGCCTCCAGATGCCGCTCGATCATCTCCCGGCTGTCCAGGTCATCCATCACCAGCAGGAGGTTGGCGCGGTCGAGCAAGTCCTCGTACTCCACCCAGCAGTCGCCCTCCTCAAGCGCCTCGTTGATGCAGTAGAGCAGGCCGGCGCGGATGCGGCCCGGACTATCCTTCGGCGTGTTCATCTTGCGCGCCGCCTTGTCGATCCGCTTGAATCCCATCCCTGGCACGGCGCTGACCAGCAGGTATGGATTCTCCTCCAGAATGGGCACTGCGCTGTCGCCGAACTGTTCGACCAGCGCGGTGATTTGCTTGTGGGTGAGGCCGTAGGCGGCCAGGTGCGTGGCCGCCGCATTCCGGTTCCTGTTTTCGATCCAAGCCTGGCTCACGGCGTACACCGCGTCGAGCGAAAGCTTCGCGGCCCGTGCGATCGCCTCTGGATTGTGCGTGATGGTCTCATTGAAGTTGCCGGCGAACTCTTCGGCGATGAGCGCCGCCTTCGCCGGGCCGATGCCTTTGAACTCGGGGTGATTCGCCAGGTAGCGCGCCAGGCCCGCCACATCGATCTCCAGATCCAGGGAAACGCCGGTTACCTTGAACTGCCGCCCGTATTTCGGGTGGTTGTGCCAGCGCCCGCACAGTACGACCGGATCGTTCTCATGCGCGTAAATGGGTCCGGCGAACTTCACCGTGGAGTCGTCTTCCAGCCGTAATAGCCCGGCGGCAAAACCGTCCTTGGAGAAGTACATCGTTTCGATCAGGCCACGGACGGTTACCGCCGATTCGGAACTCTCCCTTTTCTTCATGTGCGAACTCTCTCGTAGATCCGGATGAGGTAGGCTTCGACGAACCGGGCGGCCGCCTGCCGGTTGGAGCAGAAGAACACCGGCACGCCGAAATCCACCGTGATCGCCGCGATGGTTCCCAGCAGCGCGTTCGGGTGGGCGGCGCTCCGGTAGCGCCCACCCAGCACGTCCATCAGGTTTCCCTCCACCACCACGGCGGCGGCAAGGTATCCGGAAAAGCGGCCCAGTTCCCGGTAGAAGCGGGGCCGGTTGTGGATCACCGTCGACACGAAATCGGAGAGCGACTTACGTTCCACGGCGACCGACGTTTCCATCCCTTCTATCGAGTAATCGCCCGCGGGCAACGCCCGGCGAATGACCTTCACTCGCCGGGCGTCGAACCCGTAAGGTTCCTGCTCCCGCGTGTCGGACACGATGGGCACAAGCGCCGGTCTAGAATGGGACGTCATCATCCCCAGCCAGTCCTTTCACGGGCTTCATCGCCGGTTCCTTCGTGATGCGGCTGTTGAAGTAGATGTTCTCGTTGTCGCCCTTGGTCTTCTTGGTGACCTCGAGCTTCACGTCGAGCAGCTTGCTCAGGTTCCGAGGCAGGTCCGACAGTTTCTCCAGGTCCAGACCGCAGATGTGCAGGTCGGTCTTCACGAACTTCAGCGTGTTGGCGGTGAAGACGCTGTTGCGCCACATGAGGCGGTTGACGTGGCGCGGCGCGATGATCCGCAGGGTCCACTTCAACATGGGGTTGCCGCTGCTTTGCGCTTCGGTCAACTCCACCTTCTCGACGTTGACCTGATACTTGCCGTCCGGCACCGGGTCGAGATCGCTACGGTCGTCGGGCTGCTCATTGCGGAAATCGTCGTCAAACTGCGAAAGATCGATGCTGCGTCTGCTCATTGGTTCGTCTCCTCTTCGGCTTTCTTCGTGACGGGTTTATCGGTGGCGGGCTTGGGCTTCAACGGCGCCACCGCCGCGTTGAAGGCATCCAGGAACTTCCGGAAGTCGAGGTCGATCGTCTCCGGCATCCGGCCCGTGCGGTCGCCGGCCTCGTAGTACAGGCTGGGCTTGGTGCGGATGACGCGCCGCATGACAGGTTCGCCGTTCTCGCCCGGCGTCAGTTCCAGGTCGCAGAACAAAACCATGTCCACCATGCCCATCACGATCTTGCGCGCCTTATCCGGAAGCGTCGGCACGATGCGCGTGTACTTCCCGGTGCGCGTCTCGATTTCGATTTCCTTCGCGTGGGACACCAGGAAGAGGCCGTAGGGCAGGAACGCCAGCTTCGTCAGCACGCGCTGGAATTCGTTGTTGACGATGGCGTAGCCCTTGCCGTAGCCGAGATCGGATTCATGCTCGACCTTGAACTTCTTCAGGATGTAATCGGTGCAGAACTTGTAGGCGTTGTCGATGGTGTCGATGATGACGGTCTTGAAGGGGTGCTTCCCCTCGCCAATTTCGGCGCATGCGGTTAGCAGGTCGTCCCAGGACTGGATGGGCGTCTGATAAACATCGAGGGCATTCAAGCCCGGCTCGGTGGCGAGGAAAAGGGCATTCTCCGCTTTCGAGCACATGGTCGTCTTCCCGATCTTCGTGGCCCCGTAAGTCAAGACCGTGAGGTCAGCCAGGTGCGGTCTGGGGGCGGTTTTGGCGGTGGGCAAAATGGACATGATGGTGTCTGGTCTCCTTTTCAGAAAGCTGGTTCGGTGGTTTCGTTGGGCAGCACCCGCAACTCCTCATTGGGCGCCACCCGCTGGTAGAAGTTCTCGATGACGTTGGGATTACCGTTCGAGCGGCACAGCGCAAAGTACGCGCACGGCCTGTGAAAGTTGAAGCAGAAGCCGGTGTTCTGGTAGAAGACGCCGCGACGGCGGGCGTCGAGAAATGCCTGGGTGAGTTCCCAGAGTTCACTGCGCAAAATGTCGAAGCGGTCACGGGAGAGGTAGAGCATCTCCCGGTGGAACATAGCGGGATCGGTGTACTTTTCCGCGAGGCGCTCCTGGAATTCCCCATCCGTTTCCGGCAGCTTCCGCTTGGCGGTCGTCTTGCCCGTCTTCGACTTCGCCAGCAGCTCCGCGCGGCGCGCTTCGTACTCTTCCTCGGTTTCGCCCTTGCTCTGCTGGAGCTTCGCTTTGACGAGGATGTTGTACAGGATGCCGGTGATGGTGATGCCCATCGTCTGCTCCACGTAGTAGGCGTAGATGGTGATCTGGAAGTCCGTCCACAGCCGCTCCAGATAATCGGCATCGAGTTGCGCGGCGGTCTTGTGCTCCAGGAGGAAGTAGTCGTCACCGATGCGCACGATGCCGTCCACTTTGCCGGCGAGGACGAAGCTGCGGGATGCCGCGCCAGTGGACGGATTGACGATGGGACCCTGGAAGGTTTTCTCCAGCGCCACCGCTTCGAGATCTTCCGCCGCATACCGCGCCGCGTAGGCCTTCATCATGGCGGTGGCGTTGTGCCAGTCCCGGCGCTGGCCTTCGTCATACAGCCGGTTAGGACAGAGAGTGCCGATGAGCTCCAGCACCTCGGCCAGTGCCCGGCGCTGGTGCCACAGCTCAAGGCACTGGTGTATGAGGGAGCCGAAGTGGAGGTTGCCGTCGCGATCCAACCCGACCAGTTGCTGAATGTAGCGCCAGTACACCGCCTGGCGGCAGTTCCGGAACTGCGCCCACATCGAGTAGGTAGAGACCATGAGAGAGCCGGTCATAATTGATTGCCCCCTCGGCCTACACTGCGCGCCGCGTGCCGCCCGGATAGGAACCGGAAACTACCAGCCGCCGCGTCCGTTTACCGGAGTTGATGTGGTCCACGATGAGCCTGCTCAGAAGGCCAATGCTCGACGTGCTGCATGCCATTGCCCGGACGTTGGGGTCGTTCAGCCCGAACTGGCCGATCTTCTTCTGCACGTCGCGATCGATACGAAGGATCTTCCCGGACCAGAACTCCGGATATGCGGAGATCACGTCCGCAAGGGCGAACAGGAAGCCGAACTTCAGGTGCGTGGCGCGATCCTTGTAGAGGATCCCGCGGATGCCCCACGCGCTATCGAGTAGCTGGAAAAAGGTCTTGATGTTGTCGATCATCGTGGTGTGTCCCACGGCCGACATCATGGGTGGGAGGGCTTGCCACAGTCCGGACACAGCCACGTAGCGGCCCGCCCCGAACTTGGAATGAAGCCGCATCACCGTTTTCAGGAAGGACAATGCCGTCAGCAATTCCTCGCGCCGCATATACTGCGACCACGTAACCCGCTGGTAGAGCGCGAAGGATTCGTCCGCGCAGAGATCGTAGAGGCGGGCGAGCGAGGGGCATTGCGCGGCGCGGTTGCGCAGGAGGACATTCGGGGAGAGCCGCGTCCTGCACATGTTCAAGATGTCGAACCGCTCCCGTTCCCATTCCTCCGTTGTCCCGAAGTGGATCATCGCGCCGACCAGCGGCTTGCCGCCGTCGGAGGCGAACTGCCTGGCGGCGCTGATCCGCTGAAGACCATCGATGATGTACACGTCGCCCGTGATGGTGTAAGTCCCGCCGGAGTCGGTGCATCCGTAGCGTTCGCCGCGGACCGCGAGTTCCACATCGGGCACGCGCCCCGTGCTGCTGCGGAACGCGTTCATCAGCTCCTCGATTTTGGCCTTGCGCAGCGTTTCGCGTTGATAGGTCGGCTTGAGCAAACCACCCAGCGAAGCGGGGTCAACCACCCCGCGCAGCACAATCTGACCTTCGGTCAATTCGTCCAGTGCACCGGACAGGATCTTCAATTGGATTAATGGCGTCATGATTCGTTCTCCTGAATTTCCAGACGGGTTGCGTTTAGCGGATCGGCGGCAAGCGCCGTCCGCTCGATTTCCGTGGTCACCGCGGCAATGGCTTTGGCGACGTTTGACAGCAGTAGTTCAGCCCGATCGAATTCGCCGGCGGTTTCTCCCAGCCAGCCGACCAGGTGGGCGAGATGTTTGGTGGCTTCGATGAAGGACAGGGTCGATCGGGCCAACCTGTCGATCCGCTGCGCCCGGGTGGTTCGGGTTGGCGCGGGTGGGGCAGGTACTTCGTGAATTGGCATGTCTGGATCGGCTGTTGCTTCTGCCGGCGTGCTCTGAGCTTTGGGTGCCATCTCGGGTGGCAGGGGCTTCCGCTTTCGGGGAGAGCGTCCAATCTTGCTCGTGTTCTGCGAGTAGGTCTTGCCGTTGCGGGTTACCGTGCGGGCGCCTATCTTTAAAGTTTTTATAGATAGCCCCAGCTTTTCCCGCCATGCTGCAACAGTCGGCACGCTCACGCCGCAGTGGCGGGCGATTTCGTTGTCGCTGAGCCCTTCGGCGCGCTGGTGCGCCAGCGCGGCCTTCACGGCGCGCTGCTTATCATCGTTGGTCCGGCGAAGCCCGTTCGAGCTGTTCGCGCTGAAGCTGTACCACTGCGCATCTTCGAGTGTGCCCTGCCGCACATCGCACTCGATGCTTTCGCAATCCGCGGCGTATGCGGCCCGAATGCGGTGGAAGCCGTCGGCGAGCCAGTAGGACTGGCCATCGTAGAAAATGGTGACCGGCGGGAACTTCGCGCCGGCTGCCATGTCATCGCTGTAGTCATCGACGGCATGGAAATCGAGCACGGCGCGGGGCTGCGTGCCGCCATCCGTTCGGATGTCACTGATCGGGAGGCTCACTCGGTTCACCGCGAACCTCCCACCGTGAAGTAGGCCGGCCCGACTCCCGCGGCCAGGAACGCCTGGCGGATCTGAACAATGCGCTCGTACACTACCGACCTGGCCGTGCCGAGAGCCTCACTGGCCTCCGTGGGCGAACCGCAGCGGAGCGCCAGCACCGTTTGCCGGAGGGGCGCCGGGAGCGCCTTCATGACCTTGCCCACGTCGAGCCAGAACTCCAACCGCTCGGTCTCGGAAGGCGCGGCGCCGTAAACATGATCGGGAGCGCCACCATCGATAAGCTCGGGCCGGCCGAGTTGCAGGCGGCGCTGCGCCAGGCGGTACCGCAGGATGGAGGCGACCTCTTTATCCATCACGCTGCAGGTGAAGGTGCCAAGGGAGGACAGTTCGCTGTTGAACCTGCCGGCCCGCGAACAGATGGCCAGCAGAAGCTGGGCTTCGATATCCTCCCGGTCGTCCAGGGTCAGACCGCCCTGGCCGATCACAGCTTTCGCTTTGTAACGCGCCTGGCTGCGCGCGGTGGGAATGTGGTTGTCCAGGTTGGAATTGGTCACGGCCGCCCTCCCCGTTGCCGTGCCGCCAACTCCACCTCCATGGAGAACGGCAGGCCGTGCCGGATTTCGAGCGTGCGGATCTCGCTGGCGTCACCGGCGCGCGTGTACTCGAAGAACTCCGCCACCTGGCTTTTCAGTTGGAACTCGGGATGCGCCGGACGGTCACCGGCGGCTTCCGCTCCGAACTTCACGTCCCGAACGGCGACCGGCCACGGATCGAGGACGATCTGCCCGTCGCGAATCTGGACGTATTCAAAGCGGCCAAAGCCCACGTCCCGCATGGCGGCGAGGAAGCGCTGTTCCGACTGCGAAAGGTCCCGGGTGAAGCAGGGCTTGGGAGTGCTCATTGCCCCACCCCCGGCGCCAGTTCGCCGCCGCTGGGCCGCGTCTCCAGCCAGTTGTTTACATCTTCCAGGCGATAGCGGACCGCCGACCCCACCTTGAGGTAGCGCGGCCCTTTTCTGAGCAGCCGCCACCGGCGGATCGCGGCCGCGCTGAGGCCGCAGATGGCGGCCACTTCGCGTTCGTCGAGGAGAGGCTCAACCCGCTGGCCACCCCCTGCGATGCATTGTGTGTTGTGTTGAATTGCAGTCACCAGACGAGATTGCCTGATGCCTGCGGTAAGAGGTCAAGGTGAGAGAGGGGTGAGGAAAGGTAGGAAAATTTCGGCCTGAAATCATCCTTCGCGGTAGGAGCGCGGACCTACCGCAACAGATGGCGGCCTATGCCTTGCCACGCGATGTGGGCGCCTCGATCTCCGAGAGAGTTGGTTCGTTCCATCGCGGGAGAAAATCACGTTCGGCAAGCTGGAGCAGGAGTACCGCGCCGGTGTTCTCATCAAAGAGCGTGTGGATGAAGCGGTAGGTACGGTTGACGACGTCGATCATGAGGGCCTTCATTTCGTCGTCGTTGAAGCGTGACACCTCGGGCCAGGGGATTGTGCCGTACGGGCTGCTGACCTGTACATCGGAGTAATCTCCGGCGGCGGAACTCGGCGAAATGCCGGCGTGGAGATTTTCGAGCGCGGAGTTGCGAAAACACTGCAGCACCATGTATTTCGCAAGCCGTTTCTGAAGCACCGGATCGGTGATGAATGCGCGGACTGCATCGTGGGCGCTCATGTAGCCTCCAGGATTCCTCCACTATTGCATGGGTGGGGCTGGAGCGCACCGTTGATCCGGAGACGGTAGGAAGTGGGGTAGGAGGCCGTCCTACCCTATGCCGCAGGCGCCGGCTTGGCGTCGCCGGTTTTCAGCGGCGTTTTTCCGGATAGAACATTCTCAATCCTCTGCGACATGACGGAGTCTCCGCTCAACTCGTCACGCCGCCAATGCTGCATGTCGGGCTTGTGCACGACAGCCGCCTCGCTCACGGCCGCGATGGTGGTGTTGTGCTGGTGAATGAACGCCTGCAACCGGACCTCGCGCGGCTCCGCGACACTTTTCCCGTTTGCCGTCGCCTCCGTGAAGTCAGCCGTCTCGGGCCGCGCTGCATCGCCCCGAACCGCGGGCAGTTCCGCTTCAGTGACCATTGGAGGCGCGGCGACAGGCTCGGTGCCCTTTCCAAGGACATCGCACCATGAACGCAATGCCTCGGTGATCGACGGCGGCGGGGCTACACTCGCAGCCCTTTCTGCCGCCTTCTGCTGGCACCGCTCCCGCTGCCGTTCCCATGCTGCCAGCCTCATCTTGCCGAATTCCTTTGTAACCGCTGTCCTGACGAATTGGTGAAACTGCGCCACCGCCCGCCCCACGGCGTCGTCGACCTTCAGACCATCGTAGGGCTGGAGTCTCTTCCGGTAGGTCCTCTCCGAGAGAATGGCAACGCTTTCCTCCAGGAACGATTCAAACTCGCGCGGCTTATGGATGCGCTCGGCAGCCGCCGCGCCATAGCCCAAGAACATGCGCTTGGTGAATTCGATACCAGCCTGCCAGTGGGGCAACGGCTCGACCAGGAAACTGCTGGCCTCATGCCAATTAGCATTCAACTCCGCGGTACTGAATTGCACTTCCGCTTCTGCCTGCGCGGCCTCGACGGGCTCAGCCCCGGACAGCGCGTGAATCCACCGCTCTGCCCTCTCCCGTGCTGTCGGAGGCACAGTCTCCCTGGTTGCCCAGACAAGTTCAGAAAACCTACCCATGCCCATAGCGGAAAACCTACCCCATTGTACTATGGCGAAGATGAGGCGAATATATCCGCTCAGAATTCGCACAGGTCAACTCGCTCATGGCGTTACGAATAGAATTCTTGCCGAAATGTCCTGTGGGTTTCTGTGGAAATTTGCTCACGCCGATTGTGCTGATAATAAGAGACTTGCGCCGGTCCTGAGCAAGCGGCACCACAACCGCCTCTGCTCGTCCCAATCGACCTGTCCTGCCAGTTTCCGCAACCGGCGCTCCGGGGGTAGGAAGCCGTCCGGAAACAGCAGCTTCTCCTGGATGTCCGGCGCCAGGTTCGACAGGTTCATGATCTGCGTAATCCGCGCCCGCGTGACGTAGCCCAGCCGGGCGATGTCGGCATAGTCGCGCAGTTCCCCAACGTCCACCAAGCCCTGGTACTTGACCGCCAGGGCCATCAGGCGCGTGACCCTGGGCATCCGTGGGGACGCTGGCGGCCGCGCCGCCGGTCCCCGGCGGGGCATGTCCAGCATGATCTCGACTTCCATGGCCGGCACGCCGGGCTTCCTGTTTCGTCTCATTCGACCTTCCTTCCGGAGCTCAATTCCCGCATGCCCTGCGAGCGGAACGCCACGGTGACTTTGCCACTGCGCCCGTCGTAGCCGACGCGTTCCACCAACAGGTTCACCATCCGCGTCTGCTGATGCGTCCGCAGCGAGTCCCAAACTGGCTCGAACCGTTCGAGTGCGGCCAGGACGTCCGTGGCGTCCAGCGGGTCATCCTTCAGAGCCTCGAGCTCGGCCCGGATCGCGGTGAGACGATCTTCGATGGCCTGAACCTCTTTGTGGACTTCCACCAGCCGGTCAAATCTCGACGCCGCGCCGTCTTCTTCGCCACTCACGGTCGCGGCGCACGCCATCTCCATGTTCAGCCGCCGGAGCTGCGCGCGGCCGGCTGCTTCGTCCTTGCTCAGTTGCTCGCTCCGCGCGGTGACCTGAGCCCGCGCGTGTTCTACCGTTCTCCGGGCAATTTCCGGATCGCTGCCCAGCCTGCGGATGCTTTGGATGACCGCCGTCTCGATGGCCGGTGCCCCGACCGACTTCGTCTCGCACGTGTTCCAGCCCCGCTGCTGGGCGTTGTAGCAGACGTAGTATCGGTACCGCTTCGATCCGCGCATCGTGTACGTGTGGATCATCGGCGCGCCGCAGGGGACGCAGAACACCAGCCCGTGGAGCATCGCGCCGTACTTATTCCGTGTGCGGTCGCGGCTCGCGGCCCCGTTGCGACCGAGCAGCTTTTGAACCCGATCCCACGTCTTCAGGTCGACGATCCCGTCCTGCTCTCCGGCGTAGATCGTACCTTTGTGATTGACCTTCCCGGCGTAGATCACGTTGGTGAGCAAGCCGTACAGACGGTTCTTTGTGAAGGGCTTGCCGCCGTGCGCGCGGCCCCCTACTGACTGCCAGCTTTTGGTGCCCCAGTCGCGCCGCCGGAGTTCCTCGACAACGGCGATGGCGGCCTGGTGCTTAAGGTAGAGATCGAAAATCGCCCGAACGCGCTCGGCCTCGTCAGTGTTGACGATGAGGCGGCCGCCGCGCGGGTCGATATCATAACCAAGGATCGGATGCCCACCGATCCATTTGCCCTTTTTCCTCGCCGCCGACTGTTTGTCGCGCGTGCGTTCGGAAATGATCTCACGCTCAAACTGCGCGAAGGACAGGAGGATGTTCAGTGTCAACCGCCCCAGCGAATTCGTGGTGTTGAACTGCTGGGTGACCGACACGAAGCTCACGCCGCGTTTGTCGAAGACCTCTATGATGCGCGCGAAGTCCATGAGCGATCGGCTGAGCCGGTCAACCTTGTAGACAACCACGCAGTCTACCTTGGCGGCCTCGATATCCACCAGGAGCTTCTTCAGCGCGGGCCGATCCATGTTGCCGCCGGTGTAGCCGCCGTCGTCGTAGTGGGCCGGCACCAACTGCCAGCCTTCGTGGCGTTGGCTCAGGATGTACGCCTCGCCCGCCTCGCGCTGCGCGTCGAGCGAGTTGAACTCCTGCTGGAGGCCTTCGTCGGTGGACTTCCGGGTGTAGATCGCGCAACGGATTGGCTTCGCGACCGGGTCCGCACCGTTGCCGTTGGTCTTGCCGTTACCGTTTCTCATCGCCATTGGCGCTCCCCACGGGCAGGTGGAAAAATAGGTAGCCATTCCACTTGGTACCGGTGATCTCTTTCGCAATCGCGCTCAGCGACCGGTAGCGCTGGCCGTTGTAGTTGAACCCGTCGTCGCAGACTTTCACGATGATCTGCTGGCCTTTGTACTCGCGCTCCAAGACCGTGCCGGGAAGCGGCCGCCGCGGGTCCGCGTCCGGCGTGATCCTGTCCTGCACGCAACGGTGACCGGCGGTATCGAAATCGAATCCTTTCGGCGCGCGAGTCCGAAGGTCGCCGTCGTTGGCGATCTCCAGCGCGCGCTGGCGGGCGCGTTCCGACAGGCCGCCCTCGGCGTCGGCCTGGAGCCGCCATGCGATGCGCCGGAAGAGAAACTGCTTATGGTTGGACCGCGACTCCTCGCCGAACACTTCGTGGTACCGCCCGCGCAACTCCCTCACCGTCATCCGCCGGAGCGCTTCAATCTGAGCTTGAATCTGAATCTGCAAATCCTTCTCCTTTCTCGGAGGCGTTAACCTCGTGTCCATGAGGGCTCGCTTCGGCGGTGGTAGCAAGTAGATCTTTGCGGCGGTTATTGCGGTACCGGAGGTAGCCGTCAGCCAGGATCGCGGCGATGCTGTCCAGGTCCTCCAGGAACTCTTCATCGTGGTCGCTCATGCGTCATCTCCCTCGCGGGAGCCGCTTGGCGTGAGGCTGTGGGAGACGGAAGGCGCGGGACTGGAAGGCGCTGCTGTGTCCCGGCGTTCTGCCGGCGCCCACAGCGATGTCCGCCTTGCGGTAGTCCCGCTGTCTGGTGAAGTCAGGAGCGGCTGCGAACCGCCCTCACTGGAAATATACGCGAAACGTTCGAAAAACGTCCGGTTCGCCCAGCAATCTGAAGTACGGCGTTAACCGCGCGGCCATTCTCCGGCGGTCACCGGAGAATTTTCGCGGAGAAGGGCGCCGCGCAACCGGCGCAGACCACTCACCAGGATTCTCCGCGACGGCGCGCACGACTCTCGCGGAGCCGCAAGTCTTTGGCTATGTTGAGGAAACGACGCGACGTTCAGGCGGGCACACGAAGGGCGGTGACGTTAACAACAGGGGAAGACAAATCCGGGTAAAAGTGGTTTGGCTCCTCAGGTAGGATTCGAACCTACAACCCTTCGGTTAACAGCCGAGGCGGTTGTAGCCGCCTCACGTTGCAAACACAAGTACTTGCACGCAAGAAATGCGGATTATCGCGTTAATTGGGGGGACTCTGGGGGGACCGGCGAAGCTCAAGCGCGATTCCGATCGCGTACGCTCAATCGTGAACGTCCGAGGTTACAAGCCGGGGAAAACCGAGCCTGGGACCCTGGTTGTCCCCGAGAGGACTAACGAATTGGGAGTACCGGAAAGGCGCGGGGTAGTGGCGTGCCAGGAAACGATGCGAAACTCACTCGTTGACCTTTGCTGAGCCGAGCGGCCGAATACGCGCTGTCGGCATGAAAGAACACGCTCCGGCCGTTGTCCGCCGTTATCGTCCCATATGACCCCGAACTATATCTGAAGCCGTC
>JANYJN010000727.1 GCA_025358475.1 Candidatus Solibacter sp. | reverse complement strand
GGCGGACCATGTTTATGATCTGGCGTGCCTGGTGCCTCCCGAGCGGATGGTTGCAGCACTGTGCTCTATTGCGGCCAATTGGGAATTCGACGAGCTCGTCATCCAGAATTCGATGGCCGCCTACAGCGCCGTCCCCCATCTGCGGCGCGAACGTCCGGTGCTGAGGATCATCGATATGATTCACGCGGTCGACCCCACCTGGGACTTCGTCTGCTCCACCGCACCAGTGGCTGCCCAAATTGACCGGAGGCTTGCGATTTCCGAGTGTATCCGCCAGCGGATGCTTCAGACGGGTTCACCCGCCGAAAGGATCCAGCTGATCCGCAACGGCGTCGACTTGGAGCGCTTCCGACCGGCACCGCCGCGGGCAGCCGAGGCCCGGAGGACGATCGTGTTCGGCGGAAGGCTGGATCCGGTCAAGCGTCCGTTGTTGCTTGTCGATATTGCGTCGGAGCTTGTAAAGCTTCGCGGATGCCGGGATTTCCGCGTGGTGGTTGCAGGCGATGGGCAGGCCGGTGAGTCTCTCCGCACGCGCGTGCGCCGGGCGGGACTCGATTCGGTGTTCGCTCTCCTTGGCTTTGTGGATGACATGCCGAAGGTGCTTGCCGAGGCTGATGTGGTGGTTGTCCCGTCGCGAGCGGAGGGCATCCCCCTGATCGTGCTCGAAGCCATGGCCACGGCCAAGCCGGTCGTCTGCTCTGCCGTTGGGGCGGTTTCAGAAGCGCTGGACCCATCCACAGGGATGCTCATTGAATCCGGGCCAGGCGTGGCCAAGCGTTTTGCATTCGCGCTGCAGGGCCTGCTCGAGAACCCTGGGTTACGTGATGCCATGGGCCAAGCTGGCCGGCGCAAGGTTGAGGCTGAGTACGATCAGCGGCAATCCCGGCGGGCCTACCACGATTTGTTTGTCTCTGAGCCACCACCTTCGCAGTAGGCGCTACAACCGGGCTGGGAAACGACTTGGCGATACTCACGAGAGACTGGCCGGGTGTTCCCTTGCCAGCGAAGTTGGTTGCGACGTGCCACGCTGGCGCCGGGATCGGGCTTCGTCCAGCGCCTTGACGTATCGTCCGGTCATTGACTCCGCGCTATGATTCGCGCAGACCCAAACGCGGGCGGCGTCGCCCATAGCGCGGCACAGTTCGGGTGAACGCCATAGCTCCAGGATTCGTGCGGCAAAGGCTTTCACGTCGCCGGGTCCACACAGGAACCCTGTCTGGCCATCGGCGATAACGTGAGGTATACTCCCCACCGCCGAAGCCACGACAGGTTTGCTGAATGCTTGGGCTTCGAACACAACCAGAGGCATTCCATCCACAGACGATGGGACGACAACCACATCGGACAGCGCCATCAGGTCGCGGACATTGTCCACAAAGCCTGGAACGTGGATACGATCCTGCAACTCATACTTTTCAATCAAGGCGAGCACGGATGCCCGCTCCTGGCCCTCGCCCGTCATCAGGAATCGTATTTCATCATATGACCGGAGGTGCCTTGCGATCTTCACAAAATCTGCGGGAGACTTCTCGGCTGAGAGCCGGCCGAAAAAGGAAATCAGGAACTTACCGCGGAAGCTTTTGGGGAGCCCGCTCGAGTCAAACGTAGCGTCCGGCGCTGTCATCTCCTCAATGTTGATCCCGTGCGGAATTGTGCATACCTTGTCGGCTTGCTCTCCGTCAGAGATCAGCTTGTCGGCCAGTGTCTGCGCGGGCACCAACGTGGTATCGATGTATGCTGCGTAGTGACGGTTGGTAGGGTAGTGGACCTCATCGTTAAATAGTTGATCGAGAACCGCAATTTCTGGAAACTCGTGGGCTATTTCAGGTAACAACCGGTACACGAAATCACAGCCTGCGATCAGAATCGTTCCGATGTCGTGCCGATTGAGAAGGTAGAACAGGAAGTCTGCCCAGCATTCCTCCTGATTCTGAAGTAAGCGTGGCAGAGAGTAGAGGTAGGGAGTGATTTCTTCGAAGCTGTCGGTGCAGTCCCGGATGGTCTTTGCCAATACGAGTGTCGTGATCACCACTACTTTGTGACCTCGCCCAACCAGAGACCGCGCCAGAGTCGCAAAGAGTTTCTCCGCGCCGCCGATGGTGATGAACGGCAAGGCAATCAGGATTGAAGGATGGGAGCCGGCAGGCTCGATCAGACGGTTCCAGGAAGGGACGGGACGTTCAAGCGATTGGGTGGCGGGAAGCGAACCGTGGACGAAAAGCTGTGGGTTGGCCTCTCGAATGGCTTGCCGCTGCTGCTCGACGGGCAACTCGCACGTACCCCATAGACCGCCGGGATGGGCCCGGTACAGCATTAATGGTTCGCGGATGCTCTTGCCGCGGAATCCGTG
>JANYJN010000626.1 GCA_025358475.1 Candidatus Solibacter sp. | reverse complement strand
ATAGAGTCCGCCGCCGCTCAGCGTGATATCACTTCCCGGTCTTCCCAATATGGAGTGACGCCGTAGTACCGGGACAACTCCATTCCCCAGGTTTCATCGGCCATCTTGGGCCAATTGTCTTTATCGAAACCAGGAGCGTGCTCCAGTTTTTTCTTGTCCACGTCCAGGATGAAGCACTTCTCATCCTCGTCCACCCTGAGCGCACTCCACGGCAGCGCGAACAGCTTGTTTCCCATGCCCAGAATTCCGCCAAAGGTGAGCACCGCATAGGCTACCCTCCCGGAGGGGATGTCGATCATGATCTCGTCGACCTTGCCAAGGTCTTCGCCCGCCGCGTTCCGTACGCTGTCGCCAGCCAAAGTGCTCGCAGCCAGGACGCGCCGATACTTTTTGTCAGGATCAGTCTTCTTGATCTTCTGTTCCATAGTAGAAATGCTCCTTTATACTCCTGAAGCGTTGCACCTTTGGGGCCTATCGAGCTTTGCGTGGGTGGCGGTGCTGTTAGTTACGCTCGATTGGCCTGAGGGACGATCTGCCGGGGTGGATCCGTCCATAAAACCGGCACCACGCTGCTATAGGGTGCAAAGAATTATTGACGCGATGAGCAAACCTTGCACGTTTAAATTCTCCGCCGTCAGCCTTTAGACGCTTGCCTTCTTCAGGAAGTTTGGGTCGAATTCCACGCCCATGCCGTGGCCGGTGGGGTCCTGGACTGTCCATCCGATCACCAGTGCGGACCACTTACTCGATGAGCTTCTTCTTGCGGAACCAATCGATCAGGATGTCGCGGAGCAGGCCGGCGTCGTTGGGGAACTGGAGGCCGGCGGTATGCAGGCCATCCGCGGAGGATTGATTGGCGGCGGTAAAATCGCTAACCGCCAGTGTGTAGTCGCGGCCGGGTTCGATTTGGCGGCCGCCGAGCACCACGGCCGGCAGATCGCGGCCCTTAAACGTGCCTACCACGACGCGATTGTCGAAGGGCATGATGTCCCAGATATGGCGCACCAGCAACTGTCCCTTGGGGACGATATCGCGCACGCCGCCAGAGTTCATGAAGGCGAAATTGGCGCCGGTCTGGGTGCGCATGGCCTGCTCAATGAGGCCCCTGACTTCCCGCTTGTCGAAGGCGCGGGCGGAGACGGCGAGCGGAATATCGACGCGCGCGCGGACCTCGTCCTCCCAGTGCTTGACAATGGCGGCCACGTCGGCGGCGGGCGCGGTGCTGGTGGAATCGATCGGGATGTGTTTCCAGGTATAGTCGACGGGGGCTTTCGTGGTGGTATCCACCTTGAGTTCGAGCCGGCCCAACTCCTCGGCGTAGCCTTTGACGCGGACCAGGATGCGGCCATCCCGCACGAGTGGCTGTGGGAGTCCGTTGTGCGCGTGGCCGGTGACCAGCACGGGGATTTCGGGGGCGTCGGCGAGAAACTGGAGCTCTTCTTGGGTCGTGATGTGCCCCAGCAGGATGATGAGATCGCTCTGCGCCTTGAGCTCCCGGGCGAGTTTGCGGGCGGTGGCGAGCACGGGAGTGGTGTGCCATTGCTCCATCAATTTGGGGGTAGTGAGAGATTTCAAGTCGTCGGTCATGGCGCCGATCACGGCCACGCGCAGCCCGTTGACCTGGAGGATGACGTACCCCTTGGATGCGAAGAGTTGGCCCTCGGCGCCCACCACGTTGGAGGACACGATGGGGTAGTTCGATATCTGGATAAACTTGCGGGCCTGCATCCAGCCGTAGTCGAAATCGTGATTGCCAAGCGTGCCCACATCGTAACCGAACAAGTTGATCAGCTCGAAAACGGGGAGGCCGTGGAAGATAGTGGAGACGGGGCTGCCCTGGGCGACATCGCCGGCATTGAGCAGGATGCAATCGTGGCAACCGGCGCGCTCGTGGCGGATCACCGTGGCCAGGAAGGCAAAGCCGCCGTGGTGGTTTTCGAGCGGCATCATGCGGGCGTGCAGGTCGTTCGTGTGGAGGATGGTGAGCGACCGGACTTCGGCGGCCAGCGGGGCGCAGACGAGTAGTGCGAGCGCCAGACGGCGCCGGATCCAGGGGTGCATACGTGCATATTGTAGCGTGTGGTAACGTGGGCACCGTATGAAGAGATTTCTGGTTTTGACGGTGGCGCTGAGTCTGGTGGCGGGGGGCGCGTGGGCGCAGGCGATCCCGGTGATCTTCGACACCGATATGGGCAACGACGTGGACGACGCGCTGGCGCTCGCCATGCTGCACGCGCTGGAGAGTCGCGGCGAGTGCCGGCTGCTCGGGGTCACGGTCACGAAGGACAATCCCTGGGCCGCGGTGTTCGTGGACCTGGTCAACACTTTCTACGGGCGCGGGCAGATTCCCGTGGGGATGGTGAAGGGTGGCGTCACGCCGGAGGGCAGCCCGATGATTCAGGCGCCGGCCGAGCGGCGCAGGGCGGACGGCATGCTGGTGTATCCGCGGCGCCTGGCGAGCGGCGCGGAGGCCCCGGAAGCGGTGGCCCTGCTGCGGCGGTTACTGGCGGCGGCCCAGGACGGCAGTGTCGTCATCGTGCAGGTAGGGTTCAGCACGAATCTGGCGCGCTTGCTGAATACGCCCGCGGATATCGAACTGGTCAAACGCAAGGTGAAGCTGCTCAGTGTGATGGCCGGGAACTTCGTGCAGCCCAAGCCGGAGTACAACGTGCAGCAGGACACGGCGTCGGCGCGCAAGCTGTTCGACCAGTGGCCGGGGGAGATTGTGGCCAGCGGCTACGAGATCGGCGACGCGATGAAGTTTCCGGCGGCGCGGATCGAGAAGGATTTTGCGTGGGCGGCGGATCATCCGGTGGTGGATGCGTATCGCGCGTACATGAAGATGCCGTACGACCGGCAGACGTGGGACTTGACGGCGGTGCTCTACGCGGTGCGTCCGGGCGGCGGATACTTCGAGTTGTCGGCGCCGGGTCGGATTACAGCGGACGACGCCGGCCGGACCAGCTTTCGCGCGGACGCCGCGGGGAAGCACCGGTATCTGGTGCTGCCAGAGGTACTACGGGCGCGGACGTTGGAGTGCATGGTGGGGTTGGCAAGCCAGCCGGCGAGGTAGGACGGCGGGTGCGCCATGGTGTGAGCACCGCAGCGCTGCCATTGCGTTGGCGGCACCCGTCTCGCAGGGCTACTTCGTGTTTAAATGGGCTGCGACCAGAAAGTTAATCGCGGACGCTGCGAGGTGCATCGCATACGCTGCCAAGTACTTCGGCACCTCTAACGGATCAGGCCCCTGGCCGTGC
>JANYJN010000618.1 GCA_025358475.1 Candidatus Solibacter sp. | reverse complement strand
TCCTGGGAACGCCTCTCATGCAGAATCTGCGCTGGCTGCGCGTCCCAGGCGACACCCTGTTCGCGCTCGGCGCGCTCGTCCTGGTGGCCTTCGTCTTCACCACCCCAACCGGCCAACCAAAACAGGGTGACGGCAGGCAGTAGCCGTGCCCCACCCGGCGGGGCGCTCACTTAGGTATTAGGCAGGACAGGCTACCGCCTCAGGCGGCCTGTCCTGCCTCGCTCCAGCATTTTGACGACAAAAGGCGATCATCCGTCCCACTGTTCTACCGATAACTCTTCTCGTATTTATTCCGGCTGTTGTATACCTTGAACGCTCCGTCCTTCTGGGCGTCCACGCGAATCCACTTGCCTTCGCAGTTCTCGTCCACATTGGCGATAAAAGGGTCGGCCGAATTGTGCTCCTTGCCGCCGCTCACCGCGAAGTGCAATTGCCATATGTCCGGCGTGCCCGGCGTGTCGTGGATGGTCTGCCACGCCGCCAGGGATCCGCCCTTGCGCGCGCCGTTGTCCATTAGCGCCACCTTCGGCCCGAGCGCATGCACCCACTCGGGCGACCCGCTCATATCCATTCCGTGGTGCGACACAAGGTACAGATCCACCTTGCCGATCTTGTTCACCGGACACACCAGATCCTTTTCCTTGTTCCACGTCAGGTCGGCCATGTCGATCATCCGGAAACTGCCGTAGGTGATCAGCATTCCCACCGATTGCGCGTTTTCCGTCGGATCGGCGTCGTGCATCCGGAATCCGGCGCACTCCGCGCCCGCCTGCCCCGCCCCGGGCAACGGCGCGTCGATCACCTTGCCGCCCGCTGAGATCACCTTGACCTCGATTCCCTTGATCGGAATGGTATCGCCCGGCTTCACCTCAATGTGATTCCCCTTGGCCCGGAATGCCGCGTATTCGTTGAACAGCACCTGCCCCTGCTTGCTGTCTTCCACGCTGGCGCCATGGTCCACGAAGTTGCGGATCGGCATCATCTCGGCCAGTTGCGCGATCCCGCCCACGTGGTCCGTATGATAATGCGTGATCACCAGGTAATCGATGGTCTTCACCCCCGCCGCTTTGGCCGCGGCGGCGATGCGCTCGGCATCGCGCTTATTGTGTCCACCCCACCCCGTGTCCACCACCATCGATTCGCCCGAAGGCGATACGATCAGCGTCGCCTGCCCGCCTTCCACGTCAATCGCGTAGATTTCCAGATTCTTGGCCGCCGGCAGAATCGCCGCCGACGCCACCAGGAGAATGCCCGCACACACCATTCGCATACGTCGATTGTGCCCCGCCGCGGGTGCTGGCTGCAACCTACCCGGCGCACGGAGTTGCCGGAACCCCATCAAAAGTAATAGCGTATGTATGAGCAGATGCCTTTTTGCAGCCAATGCGGAAAACAGGTTGGGTTGGCCCGCTATTGTTCGCGGTGCGGCGCCAAACAGCCAGTCGGCGACAGCGCTCCGCCCCCCGCTGCAGCCGTGCGCGATGCCTTGGCCGCCGTCAATCCCCGCACCGCCTCGATCCTCTGCTACATCCCAGGCATCGGCTGGATTGCCTCCATCATCGTGCTGGCCAGCGATCGCTTCCGTCACGACCGCCTCGTCCGCTTCCACGGTTTCCAGGGCTTGTACCTATTCGTCGCCTGGCTCCTGGACGATCAGGTGCTGCGCCCCCTACTGCAACGCGTCCCCGGGTTTCATCTCCACGCCGTGGTTCAGTTGGTCCTGGTCGGCATGTCAATCTTCATGATGGTGAAGGCCGCCCACGACGAAGCCTACTCCCTTCCCCTCTTCGGCGAACTAGCCCAAAAATCCGTGGCTGAAGACTAGTACTCCGACCGTCTGAAGTTGTGTTGTTGGGCGCCACCGCTCACTCACGCTCGGGGCTCCCATCAGAGCCCGGAGCGTTAGCGAGCGGGTTTGCAGACACGAATCTAGCGGTCGGGGAACTAGCTGCTTGCCGGCTTAAGTTCGCGAGCCTAGTCCGTACTGTCTCGCACGAAGGTTCTCGGCGTGCTTCATTACCGTTTGGAGAAACCTACATGAAAGCCACGGCTTTACTATTTCTAGCGTTCGGAGCGCTGGTAGCGCAAATTCCGAATCCCACCCAGGGCCCGGCGGCCAATCCCGGCCAGCCGATGCCGATCTTTCGCATCACCGTAGTTTCGCGCACCACCAAGGCAATCAACTATCACCATCGAACGGGCACCACCCACATCGCGTTCCGCGGCACTGAACTGATGCCGGCGGCTAAGGGTGAGGCCAGCGTGCAGAGTCAAATGGGCTCCACAAAAATCGAAACCACATTCAACCATATGACGCCAGCCAGCCAGTATGGGCCTGAGTACATGACGTATGTATTGTGGGGCCTCACACCGGAAGGCCGCCCCGCCAACCTGGGGGAAGTGGTACTCCAAGGCGATCATGCCAAGCTCCTCTCGACTACCGATCTCCAGACGTTCGGCCTCATCGTCACCGCGGAGCCATACTTTGCCGTGACGCAGCCCAGCGACGTTGTGGTGGCGGAGAATTTTGTGACCAATGAAACCAGTGGCACCATCGAGCAGGTGGATGCCAAGTACGAGTTGCTGAAACGCGGCCAGTACGTGATGAACCGGGGTCTATATAAGCCCGTCAAGGTAAATCCGAAAGGTCCGCTGCAACTCGCCGAGGCCCAAAACGCCGTGGAGATCGCGCGACTCGCCGGCGCGGAACACTATGCCGCCGAGACGTTCCAAAAAGCGGTTGTGGACTTGAAGAATGCCGAGGACTACCTCCTCAAGAAGGGCAAGAATAGCAAGGAGTCCGAGACCAACGCACGCGAAGCCGCACAGATGGCCGAGGACGCCCGAATCATCACCTACCGCAAGATGCAGGAAGAACAGCTGGCCAATGAACGCTCCGCCGCCGCACAGCGCGAAGCGGACGCACAGGGGCAGACAAAACTGGCTGACGCGCAGGCTAAGGCCGAACAGGAAAGGCGTTTGGCGGCCGAAGCCGATCGCCGGGCGGCGGATCAGGCTCGGGTCCAAGCGGAGCAGGCAAAGGTGCAAGCGGAACAGGCAAAAACCCAGGCAGACCAGGCAAACATGGCAGCCCAACTGGCCGCTGCTCAGGCAGCGCGCGACAAGGCCGCGGCCGACGCCGCCCGGGAAGCCGCTGTAGCTCAACAGGAAGCCTCCAAAGCCGACGCCGAGAATTTACGGAAGTTAGCTCAGCAGGCGGAAGCGGAAAAGATCCAGCTTCGGGAACGGTTGCGCCAGCAGCTCAACACCATTCTGGAGACGCGTGAAAGCGCGCGCGGCCTCATCGTGAACATCAACGACGTTCTGTTCGACTTCAATAAATACACTCTGAAGCCCGGGGCCCGCGAGAAGCTCGCCAAGGTCGCCGGCATTCTGTTGGCTTACCCCGGCCTGAAGGTACAGTTGGAAGGCCACACCGACAGCGTGGGAACCGAAGAGTACAACATGAAATTGTCCAACGAACGCGCCGGCGCGGTACGCGACTATCTGGTGTCGCAGGCCGTGCCCATGACCAATCTGACCGCTACCGGCCTTGGTAAAGCCAGCCCGGTGGCTACTAACGACACGGCGGCTGGCCGGCAACAGAACCGGCGAGTGGAGATGGTGGTTTCCGGTGACCCAATCGGAGTGGGCACAGCACAATAGCGACCGCTGATTAATGCGCGCGGCTCCTATCCGAGCCGCGCGCATTGTGAGGTTTCACTGGCCGCGGTCGAGTTTGAGGAGGGCCTCGGCCATGTGATTGACCGCGTGTTCCTCTTCCCTGCGGTTCTCTTCCGTACGATGCAAATCGGAGAGCACCGGCACCATTTCGAGGTGGATCAATTCGTGAACCACGGTGAATTCGATATCATGCAGCATTTGGTCGAACGGAAGATGGTAGTCCGAGGGGTCGAGGAACCGAATCACGGCGGTCTTCTTATCGCGGTCCCAGTGGATGTTGCCCACGGTTTTTGGCTTTAACTCGTTGGCACGCGACACGATTACGGAGAGATCCCAACCTTGCAAGTTTAGCCGTTTCTGCCACATCCAAAGCCTTTCCGCCGCAAAGCGTTCGGCGAGAAGCCGGGTCTCGGATGCGGGGGTTTCGCTAGACTTGGAGGCCAATTGGGCGTGAGAAGGTGTCGCGCAACCCATGACCAATACCAGCAGGGTGAGGGAACCGGAAATACATGCTGGACAACTTACCAACATGTACTGTATGATACCAGCTTTTAAGGGCGAGTGCGAATGCTTTTTTTCAGGTGGAGCCGGTCGATATGGAAATCGATATGGAAAACGAACCGTCCGGTAGCGGCACCGGACGGTTCCTCAGCTTCTACCGAATCTCCACCGTTTCGACTTTCAAGATGTTATCGCCGTCTTTGGTCCCAGTGACTTTTGCCATCACTTCGGTACTCGGAGGCTGGCTAGGATCGCTCGCCCGGTCAGCACGGTTTTTGAACGCCTCGACAGCTTTGGTGTTGCCGGTCCCATCCAGCACGTAAGGCTTCTCGGCCACGAGGAGCGTAAACATGTTGGTGGATCCGGTAGGGTCGCAGGTGGTGGCGCTCTTGTTTTGTTCGTAGCATTTGGCGTCGACCAGCCTGCCTTGCCAGGTTTCGGCTAACGCCAACACGGAAAATACGCCCATTAACGCGAACAATTTAGCACTTCTTCTCATTTTTGGAACCTCCCTCGGATTTCGGAAACTAATTTGAGTGCCGCTTGCTTTTAATCGAGCACCCGGTGCTCCAAAGTCGTGTTTTCAATGGATTGCGAGATTCGAAGTCACAATTCCCGCCTGCGCTCTGGAATAAATGCGCGTCTGGTCCGGTAAGAAAGACCGAGTTTCCTCGCTTCCCGGTAAAATGGGGTAACAAGAACTTGGGCGGGTTGCCTCCCACCGCGGCGCGATGTTCGCCCGACAAGACTGTGGTATTATTCATTAAAGCGTATATTTATACATGACACGGGTCGGAATTGTAGGGTATCGAGGCTACAGCGGCGCGGAGCTGCTCCGCCTCCTCGATCACCACGCCCACGTGGACCCAGTCCTCATGGATCACCGGGAAGACCCCGGTGGCACTCCGGCGATTCGCCGCGCCCCACCGTCGGCCCGCATCGCCTGCACCGGCGAAGCAGTACGCCACGAAGGACTTGCTATCGTATTCCTGGCCACCCCCCCGGAAGTCTCCATGGAACTGGCGCCCGCCATGCTGGCCGCCGGCGCCCGCGTGGTGGATCTCAGCGGAGCCTTCCGCCTGGGGACGCCATCCAGCTACGCGGCCTGGTATAAGGAGCCCCACACCCAGCCGGAACTGCTGGCCGAAGCGGTCTATGGGCTACCCGAGTTTTGCCGCCACCTCATCCCTGCCGCGCGCCTGGTCTCCAACCCGGGATGTTACCCCACCGCCGCCAATTTGGCGCTCCGCCCCCTGGTACAAGCCGGCGTGATCGATCGCGCCAGTGGCATCGTCTGCGACGCCAAATCCGGCGTCAGCGGCGCGGGACGCAAGCCTAGCCGCAAAACCAGCTTCTGCGAGGTCACCGAAAACTTTTCGGCGTACTCCATCCTGTACCATCGCCACGTGCCGGAAGTGCTCCGGATCTCCGGCCTGGAAGAGCACGAATTCAGCTTCACCGCCCAACTTCTGCCGCTCCATCGCGGCATCCTGGAGACCATCTACTTCCGCGCCCCTTCCATCGCGGGCGTGGAAGACCTGCTGGCCATCTACGAACACCAGTACGCCGCCGAACCTTTCGTGCGCCTCTTCAACCCTCCGCACATGCCCGACCTGCGCGGCGTTGCGCGCACCAATTTCTGCGATCTCGGCGTCACCTTCGACGCGCGGACCAAACGCGCCGTCGTGGTCAGCGCCATCGATAACCTGGTCAAAGGCGCCGCCGGACAGGCCATACAGAACATGAACCTGATGCTGGGCCATGCGGAGACCGAGGGACTGTTGTGAAGCTTCTCGTCAAGCTCGGCGGCACCCTGCTGGATGCTCCGGACTCGCGCGATCGACTGGCGCGGCAAATCGCCGGCGCCCGTTCCGCCGGGCACGAAATCGCCGTCGTCCACGGTGGTGGCAAGCAGATGACCCGCTATCTGACCGAACGCGGCATCCAAAGCACCTTCGTCGGCGGCCTCCGCGTCACCACGCCCGAAACCGTGGACGCCGTGCTCAAGATCTTCGCGGGCAGCGTCAATCACGAACTGGTGGCAGCCATCAACCGGGCGGGAGCGCTCGCTGTAGGAATCTCTGGCATCGATAGCTTCCTCGTCGAGGCCGAGCAGATGGACCCAGCGCTTGGCGCCGTCGGCCGTGTCACGAAATCCAACCCCGCCCTCCTCCACTTGCTGACCGCCAACGGCTACGTGCCCGTAGTGGCCTGCGTCGCCGGCGACCGCCAGGGCCAGGTCTACAACGTCAACGCCGATCAGATGGCTGCGGCGTGTGCCGCCGCCTTCGGCGCCCGGCAACTCATTTTCCTGACCGATGTGGAAGGCGTGCTCGATGGCTCCAAACAGGTTCGGCCGGTCCTCACCGCCGCCGCCAGCCGCCAACTGATCGAAGACGGCATCGCCACCGGCGGCATGCAGGCCAAGCTGAACGCGGCGCTGAGCGCGCTCGCCGCCGGCGTGGATCAGGTGCGCATCGCGCCCGGCGCCACAGACGGCGTCCTCGGCAGAATCCTCGCCGGCGAGGATCTGGGCACCAGGATGGTAGTATGATCAGCTCTCTTCGGGCCGACGCTTTCGTGGAATCGCCCGGCGCGGCTTCCCGCCTCACCGTCCGCAAAGCGGTGATGCGCGACATCGCCCCCATTCTGCACCTTATTAACGGTTATGCAGGCCGCGGCATCATGCTCGCCCGAACCGAATTTGAAATGTCGGAAGCCATCCGCGATTTCTCCGTGGTTTCTCTCGACGGCGAACTACTGGGCTGCGGTGCCCTGCACTTCTACAGTCCCACCACCGCCGAAATCCGCTCGCTGGCCGTTCATGAGCATGCCAAGACCAAGGGTGTCGGCCGCAAACTGGTCGAGGTCCTGGTTGCGGAAGCCGTACAGTACCAACTCGACGCCGTCTTCGCCTTCACTTACGTTGTAGATTTTTTCAACAGAGTGGGTTTTCATGTGGTGGAACGCGGGACGCTCCCGCTCAAGGCGTGGAAGGACTGCGTGCGCTGCCCGAAGTTCCAGGCCTGCGATGAAGTTGCCGTTTTGCGCATTCTTCGGGCGGATCATTGGGCTGAGGCGGAGCCGCAACCCTGGGGGCCGTTGATGACCTCGCCCAGTGACGAGCTGATCCAAATCCCCACACCCCGCCTGGTGGAGGCGATACCCCCAAAGTAGGGTCTTTCCCACACCCCCCATAAGATTGTTGCAAATTTCCGCAAATCCTCTACAATTTCGGCTTAAAATCTAGTTTAGGACTTTTTACCCCTAAACTCGACTTAGATTTAGGCAGATTGAGAGGCGAACATGAGAGCGCAGACGGTTGATGTGAAATCCTCAACTGGTCGGATCCTTTGTTGCACCATTTTCCGGCCCGGTGGTAAGAAGCTTTTGGCTAAGGGCCATGTCATCAGTGACGAAGACATTCGCGTGTTGGAGTCCGAAGGCATGGAAACCATTTGGGTTACGGAACTGGAAGACGGGGAGATCGGCGAGGATGACGCGGTCTGCGCGGTTGCCAGCGAAATGGGCTGCGGGAGTTTCGAAATCCGCCTTGCAGCCGGTGGACGGGCCAACCTCCTGGCCACCGAGAACTGCTGCGTGCTGGTGGACGATGAACTGCTCAAGCAGATCAACTGCCCCGCCAGCGTGGTCATTGCCACCGCGTTGAACTTCAGCTATGCGGTCGCCGGCCAGCGCATTGCCACCGTCAAGAGCGCCCCTTTTGCCGTCGCCAAGGATCAGCTGGATGCCGTAGTCGGAATCCTCAAGGAGCGCGGCCCCATTCTTCAGGCCCGGCCGATCCGCACCCCGACTGTAGGAGTCCTCTACACTGACCCCGTCAGCGGCGAGCGCGCCCGTCAATTGTTCGAGAATATTATGCGGCAACGCCTCGAACGCTTCGGCGTGAATGCGAATTTCGTATTGGCTTGCACGGAAGATGAGAATTCTGTGGCGCGTTGCCTACAACATTTATTGAGATCGAAGCCGTGCACCATCCTGGTGGCATCCACCACGGCGCCGGCCGGTCCCGAAGATATCATTGGCCAGGCCATGTTAAAGGTAGGCGGGCAAGTCGAGCGCTTCCTGGCTCCCGTGGAGCCCGGTAATCTGCTCCTGATGGCGTATAAGGACGAAGTCCCCATCATTTCCGCCCCTGGCTGCTTCCGTTCGGCGAAGCCGAACGTTGTCGATTTGGTGTTGCCTCCGCTGTTAGCTCGCTACCACGTGACCGGGTGGGAAATTGCCTGCCTGGGGCACGGGGGCCTGCTGTCGTAAGAGCTCCTCCACCAACCTGCACGCCAAATCCTCCGAGTGGTTTGCAGGTTTTATAGACCGGGCGTTTCTCCTCCGTCACGCCTGGTCTTTTTTTATTTCTTGGTGGGGCCAACGCCCTCGTCTGCGCGTGACCCCTGGTCGCGCTCTTTCGCACCGCTCATTCCCACTCGATTCCCCGCTGGCGCATCTCCCCCTCCAACTGCATCCGCGACTCAAATGCCACGGCATCGATCCCCATCCGCCGTGCCCCCTCGATGTACGCCGCGATGTCGTCCGTATAGAAGCACTCCTCGGGCCGGCAGCGGGCGCTCCCTAGCGCCGCCTGGAAAATCTCCGGCTGCGGCTTCATGGCGCGAACTTCGTAGGACAGCACCAGGTCGTCGAAGTGGCGCAGCAGGTGACCGTACGTTTCCCGGATCATCTCGAAATGCAAGGCATTGGTGTTGGACACCAGCACCAGCCGGTATCGCCGCGCGAGGCCCGCCAGTATGCTCTCGGGAATCAGGATGTCGGTGAAGATGCTACTCCAAATCCCACGGAACTGGTCGTAGTCCACCTTCAATTCCAGAATCCGGCACATCTGGTCCACAAAATCGCGCGGCTCCACCAGCCCGGTTTCGAACCGCTCCACCAGCCCCGTGCCGGCTAACCGCCGCGGAATCTCTTCCGCGGTGTAAGGGCACAACCCCTCCAGCGCCCGGTACCCGCGCCGGAAATCGAAGTCAATCAGTACCCTGCCCAGATCGAGGAGAATCGCCTTATAGATGACCAAGGTTCAGGATAACCTGTGGCAAAAAGCTCCGCTTTGTGCATCCGCTTCGAAGTGAACCTCCGGAATCCACATTGGCGAAGCGGCGCGCGGTCTCCCTCATGGTGGCAAGTGCAACGTGGGCCCTTGAACTTGCCTATTCCTTCGCCCCCACCGCCACCTCGGGCGCCTTGGATTCCCGCGCCACGCGCCCACTCAAGCCCTCCTCCAGCGACACCTGGTTCCGCTCCAGCGTCTCGCCCAGCGTCTGATCCAGCGAGACCCGCGCATGGGCATAGGCCGCCAGCGCATTGACCTCGGAAATCTGCGCCACTACCAAAGCCCGCTGGTCGTTGATGATGTCGTTGAACGTGGCGATCCCCGACGAGAATTTCTCCCGGTCCGCCGCCAGCAACTGCTCCTGTAGCGTCCGCGTATTCACCGCCGCCGCGTGCCGCGACCGTGCCTGCCGCAGTGCGCTCATGCGCGCCGCAATGTCCACCACGATGGCATTCGTGTCGCGCTGCCGGGTAATCTGCGACTGCCGGAATTGCAGTTGATCGATCCCGTAATCCCCCTGCGCCGTCCGGTTCCCCAAAGAGGCCGAAATGGAGACGCTGCCACGGTAGTTGGGGAAATTGCGCCGCAAGACCTGCCCCAGCGCCGTGCCGTATCCACCCACGAAATACGGGTTCGGGGCGTCTCCGCTGCTGGCTTGCGGCGTCCCGGCCACGCCCCGGTTGAAGGTTTGCCCGGCCACCTGCAAGCTGGGCAATAACGGATTCTGCGTCCCCGCGAGCGAGATCTCCGCCGTCTGGTCCCGCAACTTCGACACCGCTACATCCGGCCGCTTGGCCATCGCCAGAGCCACCAGTTGCCGCAGCGGAGGCAGATCGTCCGTATCGGGAATCTCTATGCGGTCCAGCGCGATGATCTCCGCCGCCTCTACCGTTGCGTCCGGCGTGCGCACCAGTAGCTCTTTCAGCGAGTTCTCGCGCAGCCGCAAGTTCGCCAGGGCCACCACCAGATCCTGCCGCCGCGTGGCCACCTCGACCGCCGCCCGGCTCAACTCCACGCGCGGAATCGCTCCCGCCGCAATTTCCTTCTGCGTGTCCTGGTAGAACTTCTGTGCATTCTCCCAGGAATACTGCCGTGCCTTCAATTCCTCGCTCGCGCTCACCAGGTTCCAATAGCTGTTGAGAACGTTGGCCACCAGATCCAGCAATTGCGAACGGAACTGTTCCAGCGACCCGCCCGTGTTGAGCTTGGCTATGCGGATGCCCCGGTCATTCAACTTGACGCCGAAGCCCCGCAAAAGGCCGTGCTGGAACGCCAAATCCATGTGCGGGCCCACCGCCGGATTCAGACTGTCGCTCGGCGAGTTTTCCTTGAGAGACTGCTCGTAATTGCGGTACTGCACCACGCCCCCGCTGAGCAACCCCATCTGCAAAGTGGTATTCGTGGTGCGCACCGATTGAATCAGGGCATTCGTCTGGCTCAATACCGTGTTGGCCTGCGGCTGCGTAAGGTGCGCCTGCGTGGTGGTGCTCTGTAGAATCGGATCTAGATTCGGCGTGACGGCGCCCACCTGCTGGATGGCCGCGTTGCCGCTCGATCCCCCGCTGCCGCCTCCCCCGCCACTGCCCAATCCGGCGCTCTGCGCGCTGCCGTTCACGCCCACCCCGGCATTGACGCTGGAAACCTGCGCGCTTGCGCTCGGCACCCCGCGCACCGGTCCGCCGGCCTGCGCGCGTTCCAACGACGATTGCGCCAGCAGCGGACTGTACCTGTCGATCTCTAGCCCCAGGTTATTCTCAATCGCCAGCGCGATGGCGTCCCGCACCGTCAGGTACAGCTTCCCCGCGCGCAGCAGGCTGTTGACCCGGCCCGAATTGTGCAACCGGACGCCCGGCACCGGCTGCACCCGGTAAGGACGCAGGAACGCCGGTCCCGGCGGCTTCTCCACGGGGAACGGCAGATTCTGTGCGCCGCACTCCGCCACCAGGCAGGTCGCGGCCAGCAGTGGGATAAGGCTCCGCCTTGTCCATCCAAGCGACGCTGGGACCGGGCCTGTCTTGGTTTTCTCCGCGCTTATCTCCGCGCCCTCCGCGTCCCCGCGGTGCAGGGACATCCTCATTTCCCGACCCCCTGCGCGCGCGGCGCCGGCAGCGTGGCCGGTATGACGGATTCTCTCTGCACCTGCCCCGCCAGCGCTTCCTCCATCGAGATGTGATTGACCTCCAGCGTGCGCCCCATCGCCAGATCGAAGGCGATCCGCGCGTGCGTGTAATTGGCCATGGACTGCACTTCGCCGTCCTGGCTTTGCGCCAGTTCCTTCTGTGCCTGAATCACCTGCGCCACCGTCGCCACCCCATAATGGAACCGGCTTTGTTCGGCCTTGAGGCTCTCTTCGGCCAGTGCCCGCGTATCCACCGCGGTCTGATCCCGCGCCCGTGCCTGTTCCAGCCCGATCACCGCCGTCTTCACGTCGACGCGTACCTGGTTCAGGGTGCGCTGCAACTGCAGTTCGGTCTGCCGCAATTGCAGTTGGTCTGTCACGTAGTCTGCCTGCGACGCCCGGTTCCGGAACGGAAGATTTAGCGAAAAACCCGCCGAATAGTCCGGAAAATTGCGCCGCAGAATCTGCGCCAGCACATTGGCGTCGCCACCGATAAAATACCCATTGGGCGCCCCGCAGCAATTGTTGTACAGCGGGTTCGACGGGCCGGCCAGTCCGTGGTTGGTCAACTCCGCGAAGGCCTGCAGGTTCGGCAGCAGGCCGTTTTTGTCACCCTTCAGCAGGATCTTCGAACTGTCAAGATTGATCTTGCTCCGCTCAATTTCCAGGCGATTCTCCACGGCTTCCTGAATCAGGTCCGCCACCGGCCGGATCTCCTCCGTCTTTGGCACCTCAATGCGGTCCAGCGGGATGATGTGTACGTCGTCCAGCCACACGTTCTGCATGCTGTTGCGGTTGAGCGCGTTCTTTAGCACGATCTCCTGCTGCGCCAGGTTGGTCTGCGCGATCAACAGGTCCTCTTTGCTGGCCGATACCTCCGCCGCGGCGCGCGTCACTTCAATCGCCGGCAAGGCCCCGATCTCCACCTGCCTCCGGTTGCCGTCGTACAGCTTCTGCGCCGTCCCTAGCGCCTGCTCTTTGATGCGCACGGCTTCGTTGAAGCTCACCAGGTCCCAGTACAGGTTGAGCACCGCGCTCACCGTGGTCACCACCTGCAGCTTCACTTGAAGGTTGCTCACCTTCAGATTGTTCTTGGCCACCCGGATATTGCGATTGTTGACGCCCAGGCTCATCCCTTGTAGCAGGTTCTGGTTGATCTGCACGTCGAAGAAGCCGCTGATCGAAGGGTTGAAAAGCGGCGTGGAGCTGTTGAGCAGGCTGCGCGTGTTGACAAACGTGACGCTCCCACTGGTCCCGGTCTGGAATTGCTGCGTGTACTGAGCCACGAACTGCCGGTAACCCTGCGTCAAGGCCGTGGTTTGATTTAACAGGGTGTTGGTCAAGGGCGTGGTGTTGTGCCCGGCGCTGAAGCTGAGGTACAGGTTGGGATCCAGGCTGGGAGGCACCGGGCCGATCTGGCTGACTATTCCGCCGCCGCCGCTCAGCCCGCCGCCGCCGCCCAGCCCATTCCCGTTGATGCTGATTCCCGCCGTGCTGACAGAGGCTGGTCCCGCGGCCACCGGTGTATCCACCTGCCGCAGAAACCCTCCGCCCTCGGCGCGCCGCAGCACTTCGCGCGCCAGGAACGGGCTGTAGCGCTGCACCGCGATATCCAGATTATTCTCCAGCGCCAGGGCGATCACATCCTGCACCGAAAGATAGAGATTCCCCCCCCGCACCAGCGATTCCAGCCGCGGCGAGTTGCTCAGCTTGGCCGCTGCCACCACCCGTTTTTCCAGATGGAACGGCTTCAGCCACCGCCCCACGTACTTCGGCGGCGCCGGCGTTTGGATGGAAACTTCAGACGATTGGGCAAGAATGGTGGAGCCCGAGACAAGCAGGACCACGGCGAAGGCGTTTCGGAAATGACTCATTTTTCCCTGAAGCTGAACACGGCTTCCGTGCAATTGCCGTTCCATAGGGGGTTTTCATCTTCTATTGGGGGAAATACAGGAGCTTTGCCGGATTGTCGTCCAGCCGCTGGTTACTGGATGTCCGTTTTCGAAAACCCGCTGTCCGTTTTCAATACTGCGACTGGCAGATGCGGCGCCTTAGCGACGCGCCCCAGCCTGGCGGCCCATCCGCATCCAGGAGCCGGGCAGCGCGATCAATGATCCCCCGATCAGGTACATCGCCGTGCCAAACTCGCCTGGGCTGAAGCGATAGCCGCTGAAGATGTAGCCCTTCAGCAGCAGCAGCGCCACCGCCAGGCTCCACACAAAAAACAACGGGCGCCACCTCCCCTTGATGGCCAGGGCCAGCGTCACCAGGCCTACCAAAGAGCCAAAGAACAGCGTGTACAACAACGTGGAACCCGTCCAGGGAAGCATACCCAGATGCAGCGTCTGGGCGCCGGCGGCTATCGCGAGGCTGGAAATGGCAAACAATATCAGACACAACAACCCGTGAAAGACGTAGCTGAGAAAGATCGAGAGTGCCCTGATTACCTGCAAGCGAACCACCTCCTGGTGAGTGAAGCCAGTATTTTAGCATCGCGCCTCACGCCGGTCCGCTTACCCCGGGCCCGTGGCGTCATTTGCGCCGTCAGATCTTCTGCACGCGCCGCAGCGTGTAGAGTTCCGGCTTCATGTTCTCCTGCTCGAAGCGCTTCCAATCGTCATTCACGTGGATCAGTTTTCCGCTGATGTGGTTGCTCCGCTGGCAGGCCAGAAATAACGCCAGGGCAATCTGCTTCTCCGCCGGCACGCCGCCCGCGTTTCGCACGTTTTCGGCGTCCTCAATCTCCTTGCGGCCCGCCTTCTCTTCTCCCGCTTGCAGGATCTCGTCGGTCATGGTGGAGTACGCCGCGCCGGGCGCGATGATGTTCACCTGAATGTTGTGATCGCCAACCTCGGCAGCCAGAATCTCGCCGAACCGCACCACCGCGGTCTTGGATGCCGCGTAAGCGCTGAAATTGGGGCGGGCATTTGCCGAGCCGCCGCCGGAGATCAGGATGATCTTGCCCGACCGCTTCGCGATCATCGGCGGCAGCGCCACCCGGCACGCATTGGCCACGCCAATCAGGTTGATTTCCACCGTCTCGTTCCACGCCTTCGGCTTGCTCGACAGGAAAGGTCCGATGGGTCCTTGCACCCCGGCGGCGGCGATCAGGATGTCCAACCCGCCAAAGTTGCTCCGCATACGTTCCACCGCATGCGCCAGTTCGTCCAACTCGCGCACATCGGCACGCAGGCGCAACGCCTTGCCGCCCGCCTGTTCGATCTCTAACTTAGCCAGATCGAGTTCCGGTTGAGTGCGCGCCAACAGTCCCACCAGCGCGCCCTCGGCCGCGAATCCCATGGCCAGGCGTTTGCCGATGCCGCGGCCCGCGCCAGTGATCAAAACGCTCTTTCCTTTGACGTTACTCAAGAGTCAGCCCTCTGCGTTCGTAGTCAAGGCGCCGGCCAGCACCCGCAGCGGCGTCAGTGTACCCCACAAAAAACGTCCCCGGACGGAACCAGGACAGGATTGCCCACCCCGCCAGCCAGGTGCCGGCACTCTTGATCGCATAGGAGTCTTAACGCTGCGACTTCATTCGCTGCACGATGATCTTCTTGGCCGTTTCCAGCAGCGCGGAAGCCTTCGGCATCATCTCAACGGCCGTCTCCACTTCCGGGTCCGTGCGCGCAAACATGGAATCGCTCTCATCCACGTTGAACGCCGTGGTGTACATTTCCTGCGCCAGATAGCGCTTGATCCAGTCGTGATGCTTGGCGAAGCCGGCCTCCGTGAACACCGTGCCGTGGCTCTTCAGGTAGCTCTTCAGTTCCAACAGCAGCGGCTCGTCGGGCATCCAGCCCTTAGCCAGACTGGCCGGATGCGCTCCGAAGTAGGACCGCGTAAAGTTGAACAGCCCGCTGCGCAACAGTACCACCTGGAAGCGATCCAGCTTCGCCGTCTCGAATTTCTCGTCCGGCGTGATCCCGCCGCCGCCGTAAACCGTGCGCCCACCCTCGGTCATCTTCACGTCCACCGGATTGCGCGCATTCTCATCGCGGCGGAAGTAGTAGTCGTAGAAGCTCTTCCCGGAGTAGTCGCGCTGGATCAAACGCCCGCTCGGCGTATAGAAATGCGCCCAGGTCAACGCCAGGGCGGTGTTGTCGCTCAGCGGGTAAACCGTTTGCACCAGGCCCTTGCCGAACGTGGTCTCTCCCAGGATCAGCGCGCGGTCGTGATCCTGCAAGGCGCCCGAAACAATTTCCGCCGCTGACGCCGAAAAGCGATTTACCAGCACCACCATGGGATATTCGCGCCCGTGGTTGCCGTGCTCCGCCACGTAGGCCTTTTCCGGAGCGGACCGCCCGCGATGCGACACGATCAGCGCGTTCTTCGCCAGGAAATGGTCGGCCACCGCGACACCCTGGTTGAGCAGGCCGCCGGGGTTCTGGCGCAAGTCCAGCACCAGTCCCTTGATGCCGTTTTCGCCCAACCGCTTCAGGTTGTCGTCCATTTCCCGGCTAGTGGTTTCGCCGAAAACCAGTATCTTGAGATACGCGTACCCCGGCTTGATCCAGAAGGCATCCTGCACGCTCTTGCGGCTGATTTCGTCGCGGATCACGGTAAATATCATCAAGTCCGCAACCCCCTCACGCGAAATCGCGATCTTTACCGGCGTGCCCCGCGGCCCCTTCAGCATGTCCGCGATCTCGGTGGTATTCAGCCCCTCGGTGAGCTTGGAATCCACCGACACGATGAGGTCGCCCGGCCGAAGCCCCACTTTGTACGCCGGCGAGCCTGGGAAAGGCGCCTTCACCGCCGTTTTGCCGTTGGGCTGCGGGCTCACCTGCATGCCGACGCCGTAGTAGTGCCCCTTCTGCTCTTCGCGCATCAACTGGTATTCGCGCGCATCGAAGAAATTGGAGTGCGGGTCCAGCGTGCGCAGCATGCCTGGAATCGCGCCCTTGTATACCGTCTTATCGGCGCTAACTCTGTCGGCGAAGTTGGCTTCCACCAGCGAAAGCACCTTGCTGAAATTCCGCACGTCGAGATCGAGGTCTTCCGTTTCCGTGGCGGCGGAAGCCACCCCCAACTTTGGCCCATAAATGCCGCCCGCAACCGAGCAGGCGAACACGATCACAGGCAAAACAAACAGGGAGCGCCTTCTTCGGGCCATGCGGAAATCCGTCCTCTTAAGCGAAGTATAACGTACCTGCTGATTGAGACGCGGTCAGCCGCCGTTTGGCTACGTCATTTCGCGGCGCACCGCGTCCAGGACACCGTTGACGAACTGCACCGAGTCTTCCCCGGAGAACTTGCGCGCCAACTCCAGCGCCTCGTCGATGGTCACCGGCGCCGGCGTGCCGCCACGCGTCATTTCGTACACCGCCAGACGCAGGATATTGCGGTCCACCGCCGGCATACGCTCCATGCGCCAGTGCTCTGCATGCCGCGTGATCCGGTCGTCCACCTCGGCCAGATGCTCCACCGTGCCGCGCACCAATAGGGCCACGAAAGGGTCGCGTTCCAGCTCTTCCTCCGAGTAGAGGGCGTCGTAATAGGCGTCGATCGCCTCTTCCACGGGCTGCTTGCGGGCATCCCAGATGAAGAGGATCTGCAGCGCGCGCTGCCGGGCTCTACGGCGGGAAGCCATTTAGGTGGCCTGCCGCAGGGTGCGCAGCAGATTGGCCATTTCGATAGCGGTCATCGCCGCGTCGAAGCCTTTATTGCCGCCCTTGGCGCCGGCCCGATCGATGGCCTGCTCCAGCGTGTTGGTAGTGAGCACCCCGAACGCCACCGGAACGCCGGTCTCTGACGCCACCTGCGCAATCCCTTTGGCCGCTTCCGCCGCCACGTAATCGAAGTGCGGCGTGTCGCCGCGGATGACGGCGCTCAGGCAGATCACCGCGTCATAGCGCTTCTGCCGCGCCACTTCACCCGCGATCATGGGCACTTCCCAGGAGCCCGGAACCTTGATGACATCGATTAAATCCGCGCTACCGCCGGCACGGTTGAGGGCATCCATCGCCCCGCCCAGCAGGCGCTCCGTGATGAAACTGTTGAAGCGGCTCACGACAATCGCGAAGCGCAGCCCCGCCGCCGATAACTGGCCTTCAAATACTTTCGACATATCTCACTTCCCTGTAAACGCCGCGCGCCGCTTCTCCAGAAACGCCCGCGTACCTTCTCTGCAATCTTGCGTCGCCGCGCTGACGCCGAATGCGGCGGCCTCAAACCGCAGCCCTTCCTCCAGCCCGCTCGCCAGGCCCGTATCCACCGCGTCCAGCACCAAGCCGACGGCTAGCGGACCGTTGGCGAGCACCTTACCGAGCCAACCGCGGCAGTAATCCAACAGCTCCGCCCCCGGCAACACGGCATTCACCAACCCGATGCGGTACGCCTCCGCCGCCACAATCGCCTCGCCAGACAGCAGCATTTCCAGCGCGCGCCCGCGCCCCACCAGGCGCGGCAAACGCTGCGTGCCGCCATAGCCCGGTATGATCCCGAGCTTCACTTCCGGCTGCCCCAGTCTGGCGCTTTCGCTGGCGAAGCGCACCGTGCACGCCATCGCCAGTTCCAGCCCGCCGCCCAGGGCAAACCCGTTGACAGCGGCCACCGACGGCTTGCCGCATGTCTCCAGTTGACGCAATACCGCCTGCCCGCGCAGCGCGAAGGCGCGCGCCTGGTAAGGCGAAAGCGCCGCCAGTTCGCCGATATCGGCGCCGGCCACGAACGCCTTCTCTCCCGCACCGGTCAATATAGCCGCGCGGATCTCGGCCTCGTTCGCCACGCGGCTGAAAGCGTCGGCCAGTTCGCCGATCACCGCACCCGACAGAGCGTTGAGCTTCTCCGGCCGGTTGACCGTGAGCAAAACGATACCCGACTCCTCCAACTGGAAGAGAATGTGGCGATAAGGCATCGGAATCAGTGTAGCACCGCGCTTCCACATCGCTGCTTTCGTCGGTTCCTGCCGTCCTATGCCGCGCGCCCGTGTGGGATAATTAGGTTTCAGGCCAACCCCCTACCACATGGATCGCGAGTTCATTCGGAATTTCTCTATCATTGCGCACATCGACCACGGCAAGAGCACCCTCGCCGACCGCCTGCTGGAAGTCACCGGCGCCCTCTCGCAGCGCGAAATGATGGAGCAGGTCCTCGATTCCATGGACCTGGAACGCGAGCGCGGCATCACCATCAAGGCCCACGCCGTCCGCCTCAATTACCGCGCCGACGATGGCGTGCTCTACCAACTCAACCTGATCGATACCCCCGGCCACGTCGATTTCTCCTACGAAGTTTCGCGCAGCCTGCAAGCCTGCGAAGGCGCCCTGCTGGTGGTGGACGCCTCCCAGGGCGTGGAAGCCCAAACCCTCGCCAATACCTACCTGGCGCTCCACCACAACCTGGAAATCATCCCCGTCATCAACAAGATCGATCTCCCCGCCGCCGAACCCGAACGCATCCGCGAGCAGATCGAAACCATCATTGGCTTGGACGCGCGCGACGCCGTGCTGTGCAGCGCCAAGCAGGGCGTCGGCATCCACGAGATCCTGGAAGCCGTGGTCCACCTGGTGCCGCATCCCAAGGGGTCGCCCGACCTGCCGCTGCGCGCCCTCATCTTCGACTCCTGGTTCGACAGCTACCGCGGCGTCATCATCCTGATGCGCATCCTGGACGGCCGCATCCGCCTGGGCCAGAAGATCCGCCTGATGGCCAACGGGCAGGTGTTCGAAGTGGAAGGGCTCGGCTACCAGGCGCCCAAGGCCACGCCCTGCGACGAACTGCAGGCCGGCGAGGTGGGCTACCTGTACGCCAATATCAAGACCGTCAGCGACGCCAAGATCGGCGACACTGTCACCGATCACGAAAACCCCGCCGCCGAACCGCTGCCCGGCTTCGAGATCATCAAGCCCATGGTGTTCGCCGGCCTCTACCCCGTCGAAAGCCACGAACACGGCCTGTTGCGCGACGCCCTGGAAAAGCTCCGACTCAACGATAGCGCCTTCAATTTCGAACCCGAAAACTCGGTGGCCCTCGGTTTCGGCTTCCGCTGCGGATTCCTCGGCCTGCTGCATCTGGAGATCGTCCAGGAGCGCCTGGAGCGTGAGTTCAATATCGACCTCATCACCACCGCGCCGGGCGTCCGCTACCGCATCACCGCCAACTCCGGCGAGGTGATCGAGGTGGATAACCCCACCAAGTTCCCAGACCCCAGCGCCATCAAGCAGATCGAAGAGCCCATCATCGATGCCAGCGTGCTCACCCAGGAGGAGTACATCGGCGGCATTCTCAAACTGCTGGAAGAGAAGCGCGGCACCCAGAAGAAGTTCGAGCACCTGGGGGGCGGCCGCGTCATGCTGGTCTATGAACTGCCGCTCAACGAAATCGTGCTGGATTTCTACGACCGTCTGAAATCCGTCTCCCGCGGCTACGCGTCCCTGGACTATCACCTCTCCGGATACCGCGTCTCTCCCATGGTGAAGCTGGATGTACTGGTGGCCGGCGAAACGGTGGATGCGCTCTGCATCATCGTGCACAAGGAATTCGCCTTCGAGCGCGGCAAAGATCTGATCCACCGCCTCCGCAAGTTGATTCCCAGACAGATGTTCGAGGTGGCGCTGCAAGCCGCCATCGGCAACAAGATCGTGGCCCGCGAAACTATTTCGCCGCTGCGCAAGAACGTGATCGCCAAGTGCTACGGCGGCGACATCAGCCGCAAGCGCAAACTCCTGGAAAAGCAGAAGGAAGGCAAGAAGCGGATGAAGCGCGTCGGCCGCGTGGACATTCCCCAGGAAGCCTTCCTCAGCGTGCTGAAAGTCGGACAATCGCCGGACGAAGACTAGGCCATTGCCGGGGAACTCGGGCGGCCGCTCGCCCATCCCCCCCTACGGCATCAACTCCGCCGTCATCGTGGCGCCGCCCGTCGAGGCCATCACCGACGACATCTTCACCGTCGCCCGGGACTCCTTCGCGACCCACACCGTCGTATGGTCGCTGCCGCCGTCCACCGAGGCGATTTCCACCTTCCAGGTCGCGAATTTCCCGGCCGGCACCGTCACCGTCTCCACCCCGGCCACCTTCGCCTCCAGCAGCTTCACCTTCTGCGTCTGCACGGAAAAATTACGGAAAGTGGCGCTATACCCCTCCGCCAGGGGCAGGCACCCGATCGCGCTCCACTGGCTCGCCGAATCCGCGAACAACTCGCCGCCGAGTTCCGCCGCCACCGGCCGATCCTGCCCGCCCATGCTCAACTTCCCCGAAGCCTTCCCGCCGGCGAAATCCACCACCACCGATACCGGCCCCTGATTGATGTTCATCTTGCGCACAATCAGCGTGCCCTTCTCCAACGACACCGTCTGGACGGCCGGGCCCTGCGGCGTCTCCATCGTCTGCGCCACGCTCCAGCCGCCGCCTTCTTCCTTTACCACCACCGAAATGCCCAGCGGAATCTCCTTCCCGCCCATCGCAATCTTTGCCTGGTACTTGAACGTCCCCGGCTTCAGATCCACCGCCGGCTTCGGCACTCCCACCGCCGCCCCTTCCACTTTCTTCGAAAGCGTCACCGTTTTGGGATCCACCGTAATCTCCGCCAGACGTTTCACTACCTCCGGCGTTCCGCCTGCCTGGTAACGGCCGTCCAGGTGCTTGGCCAGGAATCGCTCCGCCGCCATGAACATCGCCATGTTGTTCACTGGCCGCGCAAACCCGTGGCCCTCGTCGGGCGCCATCACGTACTCCACCGGGAAATTGCGGTCGCGCAGCGCGATCACAAGTTGCTCCGCCTCCGCGCGGTTCACCCGCGGGTCATTGGCGCCCTGCACCACCATGAGCGCCGTCTTGATCTTGTCGGCCGAATTCAGCGGCGAGCGCTCCTTCATCCACGCCTTGCCGGCCGGCGTTCCCGGGTCCGCCATGCGGGAGTACATCTGTTTCCGCCCCGCCTCCCAATACGCCGGTATCGCATCCAGCAGGGTCAGCAGGTTCGACGGCCCCACAATGTCCACCGCCGCGCGATACAGATCCGGCGTGAACGCCACCCCAGCCAACGCCGCGTATCCGCCGTACGACCCGCCCAGAATTCCCACACGCTTCGGGTCCGCGATGCCTTCCACCACCAGGTACTTCACGCCCCACGTGAGATCGTCCTGCATTTTGCGTCCCCACTCTCCGTTGCCCGCGTTGAGATACTTCTTGCCGTACCCCGTGGACCCCCGGAAGTTCGGCATCAGCACCGCGTAGCCACGATTGGCGAAAAACTGCGCCAGCGGATTGTAGCCCCAGTTATCGCGCGCCCACGGACCGCCGTGCGGAATCAACAGCACGGGCAACCCTTTGGCCGGAACGCCCTTTGGCAGCGTCAGGTAGGCTGGAATCTCCAGCCCGTCCGACGATTTGTACTTCACCACCTGCATCGCGGCCAGCGATTCGCGCGGCAACTTCTCGTACAGCCGGTACTGCAGCACCAGCGTCTTCGCCTTGCGGTTGTACAGGTACGTCTCCGAGGGCTCCCTGTCGGAACGGGCACTCACCAGCCAGAGACTCTCGTCCAACGTGCGCGACCCGAACCCGATCTCCTTCCCTGGCAGCTTGCCTTGCAGCCATTTGTAGTCGCTCTCCAACGTCTTATCGTGGAAATAGCGCCGCGTTCGCTCGTCGGTGTATGTGGTCAGCGCCAGTTCGTCGGTCACTTCCGAAAACATGACGCTGCCCAGATCGGCCCGTTTCAAGGGGTCGGATTCCACTAACTCGGTCTTGCCGGTTTGCACGTCAAGCAGCATCAGCGCCGTCAGATCCATGGCGTCGCCCTGGTTGGTCTCAATGTAGACGCGCTTGCCGTCTTTGTGGAAGCGCTGCGGTCCGCAGCTTTCATTCACGTTGCACGAGTAAATCTTGGTGAACCCGGCGGGGTCCGTGCGGAGCAGTTCCGTGTCGCCGTTGTCGGCCGTCCGCGCAGCCATCCGCAACTGGCCCTTCAGATCGAAAAACCAAGCCGCAATCTTCTCCGTGTTCTTGCGAATCAGCGTCTTTTCGCCGGTCGAAATCTTCAGTTTGTAGAGATCGTGCCAGGCCTTGTCGCGATCGTTGATCCCGATATACACCGTGTCCGGATCGTTCTTCGGCGCGCTGTACTGAATCACGCGCACGCCCTTCAACCCGGTCAGGTCGCGCGATGGCGGCGCCTGCGCGCCCGCCGCCGGCGTGGCCGCGGGGTCCACCGCGTACAAGTTGTAGTTCTCGTCTCCGTCATTGTCTTTCACGTACGCGACGTACTTGCCGTCCCACGTCCACCCGTACCCGGACACCGGCCGCTTGGCTTCCGTCGTCAATAGCCGCGCCGCGCTGAACGGCTCCGCCGTCTTTTTGACCCAGATGTTGAGCGTGCCGTTCCAAGGCTTCAAGAACGCGAGATACTTCCCATCGGGAGAGATCTGCCCGCCGGCTATCTCCGGATTGCCGAACAGCAGTTCGCGATCGATCAGCGGCGGCAGGCCCTGAGCAGGGAGCAGAGCCGCGGAGGCCAACAGCAGAATCGCCAGAATCTTAGGAGTCATGGCCAAAATCGTAGCATGTCCGTTTGGTGCCACGCAGCCCCTTCAGTCCCGCTGCCGCGCCTCACGCACTCCACCGCCCGCGCGGGAAGACAGGCTACAATCGAACCTTGAAGCTGGCAATTATCGGGTACGGCAACGTGGGGCGCGCCCTGGCGCGGTTGCTGAGGGAGAAGCACAAGGAGTTTCCCTTCACCATCACGGGGGTCCATACGCTGCGGCACGGCACGGCGGTGGACGCGGCGGGGTTGCCCGCCGAAGTGATGGAGGCTGCCCAGTTCGGGGCGCGGGCGGCATCGGTGGAAGAGTTTCTAGAGGCGGCGCGGGCGGAGGTGGCGGTGGAGTTGACCACCCTCAATCCATCCACGGGGGAGCCGGCGACGGCGCACATTCGGGCGGCCATGGCGAGGCACATGCACGTGGTGACGGCGAACAAAGGGCCGATCGCGCACGCGTACGCGGCGTTGCGCGACCTGGCGGCGCGGCAGGGGGTGGGCTTCCGGTTCGAATCCAGCGTGATGGATGGAGCGCCGGTGTTCAACCTGTGGCGGCACACGATGCCCGGGGTGAAGGTGTTGGGGTTCACCGGGGTCTTGAATTCGACGTCGAAGGTGGTGATCGAGACCATGGAAAGAGGCGGGAGCTTTGACGCCGGGCTGGCGGAGGCGCGGCGCCTGGGGATCACGGAGGGCGATGGGGCGTACGACGTGGATGGCTGGGACTCGGCAGCCAAGACGGCGGCGCTGGCCAACGTGCTGATGGACGCGCGAACTACCCCGCAACGCGTGACCACGCGGGGGATTAGGCGGCTGACACCGGAGCGGGTGATGGAGATGGCGCGCGATGGAAAGACGGTGCGGCTGGTGAGCCGGGGGCGGCGAACCAGCCGCGGCGTGTCGCTGCGGGTGCGCGCCGAGGTGCTGGAGCGGAGCGACCTTCTGGCATGCACGCCGGGGACGAGCAACCTGATTCTGTTCCATACGGATTTGATGGGCACGTTCGGAACGGTGTCGATCGCTCCGGGGGTGGAGCAGACGGCGTATGGCGTATTCAGCGATCTGGTGAGCTTGCGCTAAGGCTCCGCTTACTTAAAAAGCGGTTGGCAGGCGGAGCCCCCAATGCCACTTCGTTTTCCCACGATCGCGACAACGGCGGACGTGGCGAGGAAGACTTTTCGCTTTGCCCACGCAGCCAATTCGGCGACACGCGAGACACCCACCATATTCGCCGCAGACCCACGTGGCCTACATGCAGCGCGGAAGTGGCGTAAGGCTCCGCCTTGTGCATCTGGGCGCAGCTCGGCCGTCGCCGGGCTCTCGCGCCATGCGCCGCACAGGCCCACCACGTCCCCGAGTATCTGCCACTGAACCAGCCGCGCCAGCCAGCCGGGTCCGAGTTTCCGCTCGGATGCACAAGGCCGGAGCCTAATGCCACTACACTTCCAGCACGATGCCGCGCACGGGAAGCCCGGTGGCGCGCTGTAATGCCAGGGCGTACACCTGCACTTGCGCCACGTTCCGCTTCTCCTGGCGATCCGTCTTGTAATCGATCACCGTCCAGCTCTCTCCGTCCGACCAGGCGAAATCGATGCGCCCGTCCACCAGCGTGCCGTCTTCCAGGCGCACCATCACGGGGAGCTCGCGATAGCGCCGGGCGCCGGCCGGGACCGCCATCGCGTCATGCGCCAGCGCGGCGCGCGCTACCTTCACCGCCGCCGTGCGCTCGAATTCGCCAGCGCCATGTCGGCGGCCCCAGATGACGCCGAGCGCGTCCACATCCTCCCCGGCGCCCGCGTGCTGCAAGATATCGTGTACCAGGCGCCCGAACTTCCGGCCGCCAGGACGGCACGGGGCAAAGGGAAGCGTGATGGTCTCCACCCGAACCGCCTCCCCCGCCGCGCGTCCCAGCGTTTCGGCCGTGCTGGTGCGGAAACTCGGCACGCTGCCTTGCGCGATGCGGGCCGTGCGGCGTTCGCGCCATTGCTGGTAAAGGCGCAGCCCTTCTGCCGCCTGCTCAGGCGTTCCCTTCAATACGTCTTCGTTCTCCACGCCATCCGTCGGCGCCGCGTGCAGGCCGAGTACCGCCGGGTCGAACCACACCACCTGGTGCCCGCCCGCCTTGGGAGAGTGCAGGCCCGGCCGGACGGAGACTTCCTCCTCTTGATCCGGCGGGCGGTTCAAAACAGTGCTCGCGCCGAACGGGGGACAGCCGGGCGCCGCCGCCGCGATGCGCCATTCGTCCTTCGCCGGATAGAGCGCATCGTGCAGCGGGCTCAGCCACCCGCCCGCGCGCTCCTCCTCGCCGATGGCCGCCACCACCAGTAAGTCGCGCGCCCGAGTGGCGGCCACATAGGCCACGCGCAGCGCTTCCTCTTCGTCCGCCTTGGCTTCGGTCTCGGCAGCGTCCAGCAGTTCCCAAGGCGCGCACCACAGAAGGCGCTGCGCGCACAGGCGCCGTTCCGCGTCGCTGGTGCGGTCCGCGCCCTGCGGTCCGGTGAGCTTCGCCGTGAGGTCGGCCAGAATCACCACCGGGAATTCCAGGCCCTTGGCCTTGTGGACCGTCATCAACTGCACGCCGCCGCCCTCCCGCTCCAGCACCGGCGCTTCGCTGGTGTCAGAGCCCGCGTACTCGCTCTCCAGGTATTCCACGAAGGCGCGGAAAGAGGTGGCCGCGCCGCTGGCTTCGAAGCTGCGCGCCAAGTCGGTCAGGCGGTAGACATTGGCCAGAACCCTCTCGCCGCCTTTGCGGAAGGCGAAGCCGGCGTGCGCCCGCGTGGCTTCCAATAGGCCGTTAATGGTGTCCGCGATGGGCCGGTAATTGCGCCGGCGGTGCAGTTCCCTCAGCAGTTGGAGGCCTTCGCGAATGGGAACGAACTCGGCGGCCAGTTCCAGGGCGCCAGCGGGTTGCGGCTCTTCGGCCAACTCCATCATCGGGTGGAACCTGCCGTACGCGTTCTTGAACCTTAGTAGCGTATCGTCCAGCACCGCGAACAGGCTGCCGCGCAGCACGGCGAAAACGCTCAGCTCATCGTCCGGCCACTCGATGGCGCGCAAGGCCGTGCGCAGCGTGCCCACTTCTTCCCGCCGGTGGAAGCTCTTCGAGCCCACCAGCAGGTGCGCGATCCCGCGCGCTTCCAGACAGCGCACATATTCCTGCGTCAGATCGGTGCCGTAATTCGTGAAGCGGCGGAACAGGATGCAGACGTGCTCCGGACGAACGCCCACCCAGGTGCCGGTCGCGCGGTCGCGCACCTTCCAGCCGCTCTGCTGGCAGAGCCATTCAATGAAGGCCGCCACCGCGTTGGGCGAGCAGGCGTCGATCTTGACGTTAGAGAGATTGCGCGTGCCGTAGGGGTATGGCATGGGCAGCGCGACAATACCGGGCTGATCTTCGGGGCCCTCCCCACCGCCCTCCAGCGGCAGGTAGTTCTCCATGCTGTGTTCGAACGCGGCGTTGACGAAACTCTGGATCGCCTGCGTCGATCGCGTACTGCGAGTCAACTCGCGCGTTCCCACGCCATCGCCGCGCAGCCCCTGGCAGATGCGCTGGAACAGCCGGGCGTCGGCGCGGCGGAATCGGTAGATGGATTGTTTGGGGTCGCCCACCACGTACAGCTTGCCGGGTGCCGGCCGCGCCTTGCGCCAATCGCGCTCGGCGGGGTCCCGGGCGGCCAGCAGCAGCAGGATTTCGGCCTGCAGCGGGTCGGTGTCCTGGAATTCGTCGACGAAGATGCGCTGGTAGAGGCGCGCGAAATCGGCGCGCGCTCCGTCGTGGCGCAGCAGGTCGCGGGCGCACAGCAGAAGGTCCAGGAAATCGAGCTGGCCGGCGCGCTGCTTTTCCTGCTGATAGAGGCCCACCACTTCCCAAAGCTCCTCGCGCAGACCGGCGGCTAGATCGGCATCGGCCGGCTGGCGGAAGGCCTCGATGGCGAGCTTTAACTCTTCCCAGCCGGCATAGAGGGCATCGCGGCCTCTCACCCAACGCATCTCGATGGGCAGGCGCAGCAACTCGCTCTCCACCACCGCCGAGTCCACGCGTCCGGCTTCGCGGGCGCGCTGCGCACGGAGGACGAATTCGCGCAAGGGGCGGAAGTCCTCCAGCGCTCTGCCACCCTTCGACGGAATGCGCAGGGTGGCCTCGGCGCTATCGATAAGGGCCGCCATGTGGGCGTCCCTGGCGAAGGGGCGCTGCGCCCAGGGTGCGTCGAAATCGCGCCACTCCGCCAAGTTCCAGGCGGCCTTGCGCAATTCGTCCAGCGGCTCGCCGCCGTCGCGCTCGGCGCGCCACCCCAGGCGTGCGAAGGCGCGGGACAGGGCGGGGCTGGGCGTGGACAAACGCTGCTCCGTCCAACGGCGGAACACGCGGGCGAAGACGCGCAGCGCGTCGGGCTGCGCCAGTTCCTGAAAGTCCGGATCGATGCGCGCCTCCACCGGGCGGCAGCGCAGCAGTTGCGCGCAGAAGGCGTGTATGGTGCCGATGAAGGCGCGGTCCAGGGTGCGCGCCGCTTCGGCTAGACGGCGGCGAACATCGGCGTCCAGCTCGCGCGCACGCCGCCGTTCCAGCTCGTGGCGTACCCGCAGTTTCATGTTGCCGGCGGCGGCGTGCGTGAAGGTGACCGCCACGATGGTTTCCACCGGCGTTCCAGCGGCGATAACTTCCACCATACGGTCCACCAGCGCCGTGGTCTTCCCCGTGCCGGCGGAGGCCTCCACCACCCAACTGCGATCCAGATCGGAAACCGGAACCGGCGTCATGCGGAGACCTCGGGCCGAGAGACTCTCCCTTTCCCTGCGCAGCCGGAACCAAACGGGCATGCGACCTCACCGCTGAGACGCGGTGTGGTCGCATTCCGGCTTAATATGCGCTTCGCGGGGCCAGGCAGTGGTTCCCTGACGATTTGCCACCTCATCGCCACCCCCGCATTTCCTTCAATCCCTTCAGCCCGGCCTGCGACTTTACCTTCACGCGCTCCTCTTCGTAGGGGCCGCAGATGGGGAGGTACTCGCAGTTCTTACAGCCGCCTTCGCGCGGGGCGGCGGGGAGTGTCCCGTTGACGATGGCCCCATTAATCCCTTCCAGCACGTGTAGCGCGCGGCGGCGCGTCCACTCGTGCAGCGGGACGTCGATCGCCGTGTAGTTCTGCGCGATGGTGGCATAGTAGAGGCGCCCAACCGAAACCGGCTCGCCCAGCATCGCTTCGGCGGCCAGCGCGTAGAGCGTGGGCTGCAGCACTTCGCCCTTGCCCACCGTCTCCGGGCGCGGATCCGGAATGCGCCCGGTCTTGTGATCCACCACGCGCACCATGCCGCTTGTGTGGCGCTCCACCAGGTCGATGGAGCCTTGCAGTTGGAAGCCGCCGCTGATGGTGACGGCTTCCTGGCGGCTGCGGGGATCGCGGCCCGCCGGATTCTTCAGGCCGAAGCTCAGCTCGTGGAATTCGGGCGTCCAATCCGCTTCAACGGCCGCTTTCTGTTGCAGCCAGCCGCGCAGGTCGGCATGCACTTGCTGTACTTCGCCGCGCCAGATCGCCGGGATGGCGGGCGCCAGATCCCTCTCCGCGCGCGCCGCCTCCACCTCCAAAATTGCGTCGAGCCGTTCCAGCGCTTTGGCGAGATTGCCGCCATTGACCGGCGCCAGGCCGGCCGCGGCCAGATCTCCCAAGAGTTCAAACTGCACCGCGTGATAGAGATTCCCACGCTCCGCCGGGTCCATGCGCTGTATGCCCGTGGGGCGATCCGCCGGACGCAGGCCGAAGATGCCGCGCAGCGCGAAACGGTACGGACAACGCGCGTACTGCTGCAACAGCGTAGGCGACCACGGGCGCTCGGTCAGCCGGTAGGCCTTCAGCGCGTGGCTGCCGATTTCCTCGATGAACAGGCCATCGGCCGCCTTCCACGATTGGTGCCAGCGCATCCAGCGCGCCCGCAGGGACGCCACCGCGCGCCCCGGCAGACTCTTCAGATACTGCCCCGAACCCTTCACCAGCGGGGCCAAGGTGGCCAGATCGAATTCCGCGTCGTCGATGGCACTGGCGGGGTCGGCCGGCGCCGGCCAGCCGATGCGCGTGCGCGTGGCGGAGCGGGCGCGCGCCTCGAATTCGCGCACATCGATCTCCTCCCCGCCCGCCGCCCGATGCGCCGCGAAGGCGTAGAAGGATGGCACGCGTTCGCGCCCGGTCAACAGATCCAGGCGCGAAAACGAGAGCGTGAATCGCTCGCTCGCGCAGGCCGCCGCGATGCGCAGCAGCTCGGTATCGTCCGTTTGCAATGCGCCGCGCAGTTCCACGCCCGGTTCGAAACCCAAAGCCGCGCGCTGCGCCTCTAGCAGCAGCGGATCTTCCGCCGGAGGGCGCGGAAACAACCCCTCGTTCACACCCGGCACGAACACCCGGCGGAACGCCATGCCGCGCGCTTCCGTGATGCCGCCTACCCACACTTTGCCGTAGCGCGAGTCCCGCGGCTCCACGGCCAGCGTGGTCAGCCGCGGACCCATCACCAGCAGCACTTGCGCCAGGCCCACGGGACCGATGGGCGACATCGGCTCCAGTTCCTCCAACAGCGCCGTGACGCGCTCCGGCTCGCGCAGCGTGAATTCGGCCAAATCGCCGAGCGCCGCAATCCATTCGCCCCAGGTGGCTCGCTCGGGCAGTGCGGCCAGGCGGCCAATCACCGGTAGGGCGAAGCCGCGCAGGTTCTCCACGCTCGCGATCCGCCGCTCCAGACGCGCGCGTTCGCCTTCGTCTTCCTCCTCCCCATAGCGGTGGTGTAGCTCCTCGCGCAGGCCATCGAGCCGTGTTTCCCAGCGGTCCGGACCGCCGATCACCGCGGCGTCCACCAGCAGGCGTTCCCAGGCGGCGGGTGTGGGCGGTTCCTCGTCCTCGGGCATCTGGCCCAGTGAGAGATACTCCGCGAAACGCGTGGCGGAGAGGCGCTCTTCGGCGCAGTGCAGCAAGGCGAGGAAGCTGCGCCCGGCGACGTCGGGCCGCCGCGCGCCCCTCGTGCAGTGCACCGGAATTCCCGCGCGGCGCAATCCCTCCATCACCAGCGGCTGGTAGCGCTCCGGCGACCGCACCGCGATGGCGATCTGGTCGAAGGGCACGCCGCCCTCCACCGCCGCGCCGATGCGCCGCGCAATTTCCACGCACTCTAACGCCTCGCCCGAAGTGGAAAAGATCTCGACGCTGCCGTCTTCCTCACGCGCCGGTACCACCTCGCTACTGAAGAGGTATCGCTGCAGCGATTCCAGCGACGTTTCGGGCAAAGCCCGCGACCAAGAGTCCGGTAGAGCCTGCGACGGAGACTGCGGCACAAATTCCAGCGGAGACTGCGGCGATGCCTGCGACGAAGATTCCAGCGGAGACTGCGGCGAAGCCTGCGGAACAAACTCCAGCGACGCGTACGGCAAAGCCTGCAGCGGAGATTGCGGCAACGCATCGCCCGCTCCCAGCCGCAGATCCAGGTGGGCCCGTGCCGTATTCAGGATGAGGGTGAGCAAGTCGCGCTCCGCGCGCGTTCGCGGCGCCAGATCGAGCGCCACCACGGCCTTGTCGCCAAGCTGCTCCCGCGCTCCCAGGTGAGCCAGTTCCACCCGCGTGGCGTGATCGGCGAAGCCGCGCGCCCCGAGCTCGTCCTGATAGGCGCCCAGCAGCCGCGCCAGGTCCGCCCCCGATTCCCCGCACTCGCGGAGTTGATCCAGCGGTACCGCGTTGAGGCGCAGCTCTTCAAAGGTGCGGGCCAGCGCCCGCGGAAATCCGGGGAAGCCCGCCACCGGCCCGAAGTAGCTCAAGCCGCCGGCGCCCACTGCCTCCTGCGTGACGCGCGCGGCCAGCGCCTCGCGCACAATCCGGCCCACCGGCACCAGCGCGCGCCGGTTCAGCTCCGCGGCTGAAAGTTCCCCGACCAGTTCGCGGAATGACAGTCGGTGTACGCCCACCAGCGCGTCGCCGCAGGCCGCCAGGGCAACTTCGTCGGCGGCCGCGCGCACCGGTCCAAGCACCACCACCGCGCCCCACTGCGCCCACTCGGCGACGAACTCCGCCGCCCGCGCGCGCAACTCGCAATAGCGGTCCATGATGGGAATTCCAGGCTATCACCAACGGTGGAAGAGGTGGGACAGACCATTACCTTGCGTGGTCTGTTGGGATGGACCCGCGGCGCGGGAAATTCCATGAAACACTGAGGCGGCACGCAGACTAAATGTGGCGCCCTCGGAGCTTGGTGAGGCGGACCCCCTGGTCCGCGGCCGACGCCCCCGTCGGCCTGCTGGCGCCCTGCAAGGTGCTGATGTGGTTGTTCCGGCAGCGGACCACCAGACGCCGGTCCCACACGGGAGTGGCCTGCCGAACACGGTGCGTAGGCCCGCCCGCCGTTGCGCGATGAGGCCTCGACCGGTCAGTGATTAAGCCAACCCCACATTTCCCTGAGAACCTCCCCCGCACCACCGCACTACTATCTATCTCTAAGGTAATATGCGCGTCCTCATCCTCTACGCCGTTGCGGCGGTGCTGGCATCCGCCCAGCCGGGCGATGCCGACCGCGCCTATACCGCCCTGCGCGCGCGCGATTACGATGTCGCCGTGCCCGCCTTTCTCGCCGCCATTCAGGCCGCCCCAACCCGCGCCGATATCCGCAAGGACCTGGCCTACACCCTCCTCAAAATCGGCGAGCCTACCCTGGCCCGCGAGCAGTTTCGTGAGGCCCTGCGCCTGGACCCCGCCGACGCCACCGCCGCCCTGGAGTACGCCTTCCTCTGTTATGAAACCCAACAGCAGGCCGAGGCGCGCCGCGTCTTCGACCGCCTGCGGCGCACCGGCAACGCCACCGCCGAGCGGGCCTTCCACAATATCGACGACCCCCTCGCCAGCGGCATCGCCCGGTGGCAGCGCGCCATCGTGCTGGGCAGCGATAACTTCAGCGGTCACTTCGAGTTAGCCACCCTGGCCGAACAGCGAGACGAATTGGCGCTGGCCGCCACCCATTTCGAAGTCGCCTGGCGCCTACTCGCCGACCGGCGCACCGTTCTGGTGGACCTGGGCCGCGTCTGGCTGGCCATGGGGCGCACCCCCGACGCCACCTCCGCGCTGCTCGCCGCCTCCCGGGGGGGCGAAGCGCGCGCCGCCGAGATGGCCCGCGAATTCCTACCGTCGCGTTACCCGTTCGTCGGCGAGTTCCGCCAGGCGCTGGCGCTCGACCCGGCCAACCACCAACTCCGCCGCGAGTTGGGCTTCCTGCTGCTGCGCATGGGCCGCGACAGCGAGGCCGAACCCGAGTTTCGCATCCTCACCCAGAACGCGCCCGAAGATCTGCTCTCCGCCACCCAACTGGGCTTCCTGCTCTACGCGCGCGGCGAGAAACTCGCCGCCATGCCGTTGTTCGACCGCGTGCTCTCCGGCAAGGATGACGATCTCGCCAACCGCGTCCGCGCCGTGCTGCGCTTGCCACAGGTGGTCCGACCGCACGCCGCCGCCCAATCCATCGACGCCAAAATCATGGCCGAGCGCAGCTTCAAGGCCGGATATATGAAGGATGCGCTCAAGTACCTCGAAGCCGCCCATGAGAGCGACCCGGGCGATTTCGACATCATGCGCAAGCTGGCCTGGACCAACAACATCCTGCGCCGCGACGCCATGGCGTTTCGGTGGTTCGACCTGGCGCGGCGCAGTCCCGACCCCACCATCGCCGCCGACGCCGAGCTGGGCTTCCACAGTCTCCATGCCGCCGCGCAGCGCTTCCGCACCACCGCCTGGCTGTTTCCCATCTTTTCCACGCGCTGGCACGACTTGTTCGGCTACGGCCAGGTCAAGACCGAAGTCAACCTCGGTTTTCCGGTACGCCCCTACGTCAGCCTGCGCTTTGTGGGCGATACCCGCGGCGCCATTGGCACCACGAGCCCGCTGTATCTCTCCGAAAGCTCCTTCATCTTCGCCGTCGGCGCGGCCACCCAGCCCTGGCATGGCATCACCGCCTGGGGCGAGGCAGGCAGCGCCATCACCTACCTTAAGGGGCACGTGTCGCCCGACTACCGCGCCGGCTTATCGACCGCGCGCGGGCTGCATCGCGAGGGTAGCGCCTGGTTCGCCGACGCCTCCATGGATGCGCTCTACATCAGCCGTTTTAATCACGATTTTCTCCTCTACACGCAATCCCGCGCCGGATATAATGCGGGTCCGCTGCAACTCCACTGGAATGGCAACGCCACCATCGACGCCAAACGCCAGGATTGGGCCAATTTCGTCGAGACCGGTCCCGGGGTCCGCCTTCCCCTCGCACGATCCACGTACCTGACATTCAACCTGCTTCGTGGCGCGTATCTCGTCGGCAACCCTTCGCGCCGGGCCACCTTTAACGATTTCCGCGCCGGATGGTGGTATGCGTTTACCAAGTAACCACTCGCGACCCGCTAGAAGCCGCGAAAGTATCTTTATTGGCCAACGATTAACGCTGATGAAAGCCGATAAGCCATGCGTGTTTATCGGCGTTTATCGGCGTTCATCGGCGGCTCTTTGGTGTTTTCTCGCCAGCTTCCTGCTCTTCGCCTGCGT
>JANYJN010000580.1 GCA_025358475.1 Candidatus Solibacter sp. | reverse complement strand
GAGCGCATTCTGACCATTGAAGACGCCGCCGAATTGCAGTTGAAGCAGCCCCACGTGGTGCGCCTGGAAACGCGGCCGGCCAATCTGGAAGGCCACGGCGCGGTGCGGCAGCGGCAACTGTTGATCAACAGCCTGCGCATGCGGCCGGACCGCATCATCGTGGGCGAGGTGCGCGGCGAGGAGGCGCTCGACATGTTGCAGGCCATGAACACGGGCCACGACGGTTCGCTGACCACGGTGCATGCCAATACGCCGCGCGACGCCATCTCGCGGCTCGAAGTCATGGTGACGCTGGCCAATGCCAACATGCACCTGGCCGCGGTACGGCAGCAGATCACGGCGGCGGTCCACCTGCTGGTGCAGTGCTCGCGAATGAGCGATGGCACGCGCCGCGTGACCAGCATCACTGAAGTCACCGGCATGGAAGGGGAAATCGTGACCCTGCAGGATATTTTCGTGTTCGAAAAACGCGGTCTCGGGCCGGACGGCAGGGTGCGCGGCCGTTTCTGCGCCACCGGGATCCTGCCCAAGTTCAACGAGAAACTTCTGGCCGCGGGGATACGCCTGCCTCCGGAGATCTTCGACGAGACGCTCGACGTGGGAGGCCTGTGATGCTCACGCTGTTCCTGCTGGCGTCGGCTACCGGGGTATTGACCTACAGCCTGCTGTGGCAACGCCTGGAACACCGGGATACGGCGTTGGCGGTACGGCGGCTGGCGGCGCGCGCCGCCGAAAAAGAGAACGCGGGCCGCGGCCGGCCGCGCCTCATCGAAGGCGGCGGCGAGGTGCGCGGCCTATTGACGGGGCGTCTGCTGGACCGCCTGCGGCTGCGCGAGGCGTCCGTCCGTCTGCTAGAGACGGCGGCGCTCAAATGGGGCCCGGCGGGGCTGCTGCATCGTTCCATCGCCATGTTCCTGGCGGGCTTTGGGGCGGCCACCGCGATGACCGGCAATACGCAGCCGCTGGCCGCCTTCGGGGCGGGCGCGGCGATGGGGATGGTGCCCTTGTGGTATGTGCGGCGCAAGGCGCGGTGCCGCGTAAGCGCCTTCGAAGAGCAGTTCCCCGACTGCCTGGAATTCGTCTCCCGCTCCATGCGCGCGGGCCACGCTTTCTCGGTGGCCATGGAAATGGCGTACCGCGAATTCAGCGAACCTTTGGCCGGGGAACTGCGCCGCGCCTTCGAAGAGCAGAACCTGGGGCAGCCGCTTGAAATCGTGCTGCGCAAGCTTTCCGAACGCGTGCCCTCGATGGACGTGCAATTCTTCGTTTCCGCCGTGCTGCTGCAAAGACGCACCGGCGGCAACCTGGCGGAGGTACTGGACAAGCTGGCGAACCTGATCCGCGAGCGCTTCAAACTGCGCGCGCGAATCCGCACGGTGAGCGCGCAGGGGGTGATGAGCGGGCGCGTCCTGTCGGCCATCCCGGCATGCGTGGCGCTGATGATGTTTACGATGAATCCGCAATACGCGCGCTTTTTTGTCGACGACCCCATTGGACGCCAGTTACTGGCGGGGAGTTTGGGAATGCAACTGGCGGGCTATCTGATCATCAAGAAAATCGTAACGATCGAGGTGTAGACATGCTGCAACTACTGACCGCGCTCCTGTTCCTGTTGGTGGCCGCCGGGACGGCCTGGGCTGGGTTGCGTGCGGGCACGTGGCGGGAGCGGGGGATCCATCGGCTGGCGCCGTTGCCCGCGGCGGGGGCGGGTGTGCCGCCCTCCCGGGCCCTGCTCTGGAGCGAACTGGTCAGCCGCCTGGGTGCGGTAATGCCGGCGTCGTCGCGGAACTTGCCGCAGCTCAAGCGCCGCCTCATCCGGGCGGGCTTGCGCAACCTGAACGCGGCACGCCACTTCCAGGGCATCCGGCTGGTCACGACGGTGCTATTCGCCGCGGGGGCGCTGGCCGGGGGATGGCAATGGCAGGCGGCGCCCGACAACCTGCTGTTGGGCACCGTGGCCGGGGCTGCCTTAGGGTACCTGGCGCCCATGCAGTACGTGATGCTGCGCATACGCCGCCGCCAGCGGCAGATCGCCCGCGGGCTGCCCAACGCCTTGGACCTGATGGTGGTTTGCGTGGAATCCGGCCTGGGAATCGACCAGACCATGCTGCAGGTGGCCAAAGAGCTGCAATTCGCCCACCCGGAGATTTGCAGCGAGTTCACGGTGATGAACCTGGAACTGCGTGCCGGCGTGCGGCGCGCCGATGCGCTGCACAACCTGGCGGATCGCACCGGGGTGGAGGACGTCAAGAAGCTGGTGGCCGTGCTGGTGCAGACCGACCGCTTCGGAACCAGCATCGCCCAGTGCCTGCGCGGGCACGCCGACTACTTACGGAACATG
>JANYJN010000490.1 GCA_025358475.1 Candidatus Solibacter sp. | reverse complement strand
TGGCCCCGTCGCTGGACCCGATGGCGCGGCGCGTGCGGCATATCGCCGAATCTGGCGGCGCGCGCCTGGCGAAGGACCTCACCTACTTCGCGCTGGTGGTGGCCTCGCTACCGTTCGCGGTGGCCGAAGCGGCATGCGGCGCGGGTTCGACGGTGATGATCGAGGCCCGGCCACGATGAGGTCGCGAGTCGTGAGATTGCTCCCTGACCCGGTGAAGCTGGCACCACCAGGAGAATGCTATTCACCGCAGAGACGCAGAGAACGCAGAGGAAGCGCAGAGAAAACACAGAGAGACGCAGGCTGGTGCCATGTGCGGCGGGATCTCCCCTCCACGACCTCCGCCCGCTGCGCGTGCCACCAGGGACAGCCCGTGAATCCTACGCCTTCGTGCGACCCGGTTTATGTGTTCTCTGCGCTTCCTCTGCGTTCTCTGCGTCTCTGCGGTGAACGGCATTCCGGGGTCGGCATTGAGGCCCCACGATGAACTACACCGGAATCGCGTACCGCCTGCCGCGGCCTCTGCGTCGCCACATCTTGCATTTCGAAAGCCAGATCGAAGACGCCGTGGCGGCCTTCGCACGCGCACTGCCGGCGGGGGCGCGCGTGCTGGATGCCGGCTCCGGCGAGGGGCAGTACCGCCATCACTTCGCGCGCCAGCGCTATTGCGGAATCGATCTCGCGGTGGGCGACGCGGCATGGGATTACAGCCAGGTCGATGCGCTCGCCGATCTCACGGCGCTACCCTTCCGCGGCGAAACCTTCGACGCCGCGGTACACATTGTCACCATCGAGCATCTTCCGGAACCGGGCCGCGCTCTGGCCGAGATCGCGCGCACGCTGGTGCCGGGCGGCGCGCTATTGATCGCGGCGCCGCACGAATGGGAAGTCCACCAGGCGCCGCACGACTATTTTCGCTACACGCGCTACGGCCTCGCCTACCTGCTGGAGCAGGCCGGCTTCGAGGTGCGCGAGATGCGCGCCTCCGGCGGCTACTTCCGCCTGCTGTCCCGGCGACTGCTCAACGGGCTGCAATTCTTCACGGGAGGCATTCGCTGGCTATTGTTCCTTCCGGCCGCGATGCTGCTGGTCCCTCCGGCGCTGATTCTGCCGCTAGTGGACGCTCTCGACCGGGATCGTAATTTCACGCTCGGCTACCTCTGCACGGCGCGCAAACGCGCCCAGTGACGGCCGCAAGAGTTGCTCATGACGCCTGCCATTCATCCGGCAACTGCTCCCGACTGTGAAATAATGCAGTTCGCAGGCGAAAGCGCCTGCGCCACCACCAGCACCTCGTTTGGCTGTAAAGGTGGGGCAGGCGCTTTCGCCTGCCAATTCCGTTCCGGGACGAATAATTTCACAGCTTCTGAGGGAGCGGTTGCCAGTGTGGCATTTATTTTCGAGGAAGGACAACATTGGACGGAGTCATCGTAATCGACAAGCCAGAGGGCTGGACCTCGCACGACGTGGTGAACAAGGTCCGCCACATCGCGCACACGAAAAAAGTGGGCCATCTGGGAACGCTGGACCCCATCGCCACAGGCGTCTTGCCGCTGGTGATCGAACATGCCACGCGCCTGGCGCAGTTTTACACGCGCAGCGACAAAATCTACGAGGGCGTGGTGCGGTTCGGCTGGAGCACCGCGAGCTACGACCGCGCGGGCGAGCCCACCAGTGAGAAAGTGGAAGTCCACCTGACCGCCCAGGAACTGGAGGCGGCGCTAGAGCCATTTCGCGGCGAGATCGCGCAGCGCCCGCCGGCGGTGTCGGCCAAGAAGGTGGCGGGCCGCCGCTCCTACGAACTGGCGCGCAAGAACATCGCCGTGGAACTAGCGCCGGTCCACATCCATGTCTACGAACTGACCCTGTTGGAACTGAACGGCAGCGACGCGCGCTTGCGCGTACACTGCTCGGGCGGCACCTACATGCGCTCCATCGCGCACGATCTGGGGCAGGCGCTGGGCTGGGGCGCGCACCTCACCGAACTGCGCAGGCTGGCCTCTGGCGAGTTCGAGATCCATCAGGCGCGGACGCTGGAACAACTGGAGGCGCTGGCCGCCGAGGATCGCCTGGCGGACGCGCTCGTGCCGGTAGAAAAACTGCTGCCGGGGTTCCCGAGCGTGTTCGTCGACGAACTGACCGCGGCGCAAGTGCGCAACGGGCGCAATTTTCGGGCGTCTCCGTTCCGCGCGGGGCCGCCCTCGCAATATGTCAAGGCGGTGACGCGCACTGGCAGCCTGGTGGCCATCGGCGAGGCCGTGCTGCCGAATCTCTATCATCCGGTGGTCGTGCTATAGGGCGTCCATCTGGGCAGCAGCGCTTCACTTCGAAGACGACCCGCGCAACTGCGGCTCATGCAGTGGCAATAGAAACGGCAGCGTGCGATCGGGATCTGCCTGTGACAGGATGAGGACATGAAGCGACCATTCGCGGCGACAGTCTGGCGTGAAGGGAAGTGGTACGTTTCGCAGTGCCTGGAACTCGACATCGCCAGCCAGGGCCAGACCGAGGACGAGGCTCTCGCCAATCTGACAGAAGCGCTGGAACTTCACTTCGAACCGCCACAGGCAACGAGACCCCCAATGGTTCGCACCGTCGAGGTGGAGGTTGGGGCGGCTTAAGCCGCAACCGTCGACACCGCTATCGTGCCGAAGAAATCCGAAGTGCCCGTTGGCACACTCCGCAGCATTCTGAGCCAAGCCCACATCGATCCCGACGACTGGGACCGGCTTGACTGAGCACCTACCCCACATATCGAGCGTAGAGACTGCGCGCGATGCCGGTGTCGCTGGTGCCCTTGACGATGGCGCGGCCGTCGGGAAAGACGGTGAGTTCGTAAGGGCCCGTAGAGAAGCGCAAAGCGTACTCGTTGGCGCGCACCTGGCCCAGCGGTTCCAGGCGGACCTTTAACTCCGCCAGGTCGATGGGGCGCGCCACGCCAGAGATCTGCACCGCGTTGCGCCCGCAAAGAGTCTCCGGCGGACGGCGCGCTTCCTCGAGGTACGGAAACTCGCCGCGCGCGCAGGTGGGGCACTCGGGGTCGCGCGCCGGCGCGTCGATCTGGCGGATGCCGCCCTTCCAAAGGTCCATCGTGGTGATGCGCGCGCGCAACCCGGCGCCGGTGAGGATGCGCAGCGCGTCGGCCACCTGGATGGAGGCCACGGCGGAGACAATCACATTCAGCACGCCGGCGGTTTCGCAAGTGGGCTGCGCGCCCGCCGGCGGGTCCGGGTAGACGCAGCGCAGGCACGCGGTAAGGCCGGGGATGACCGGCATGGCGATGCCGTAGCTGGCCACGGCCGCTCCGTAGACCCACGGAATGCCGCGGCTCACGGCGAAATCGTTGATCAGGTAGCGGGTCTCGAAGTTGTCCGTGCCATCCAGGATGATGTCGGCATCGCCCAGCAGTTCGGCCACGTTGGCACTGGTGAGATCGGCGATGACACCGCGCACCCGGATGGACGAATTGATGCGCGCGATGTGGCGTTCGGCGGCGGCGGCCTTGGG
>JANYJN010000482.1 GCA_025358475.1 Candidatus Solibacter sp. | reverse complement strand
CCTGGTGGTGCTCAATACCTGCACCGTGACTTCGGCGGCGGACGACGACGTGCGGCAGACCATACGGAGGGTGCACCGCGAGAATCCGGAGGCGCGGATTTTGGTCACGGGCTGCTATGCGCAGCGCGCTCCCGCGGAACTCGCGTCGATGGCCGGGGTGGAGTGGGTGGTGGGTAACTCGCACAAAACCCAGATCGCGGAGATCGTGACGGCGGCCCCCTACCACGGCAATATTCACATCGGCGATATCTTCGAGCAGCGCGATTTTCTGTCGGCGCCGGTGGAAGACGCGGCGGGCGACCGTACGCGCCCGAATCTGAAGATTCAGGACGGCTGCAACAATCGCTGCTCCTTCTGCATCATACCGTTCGTGCGCGGACCCAGCCGCAGCGCACCAGCCGAACAGGCGATCGAGCAAGTGCGTGCCCTGGCCCGGCGATATCGGGAGATCGTGCTGAGCGGCATCAATCTGGGGCGGTGGGGCAGGGAACCGGGCAGCCAGATGCGGCTGGCCGACCTGCTGCGCCGGCTGCTCGGGGAGACGGATGTGGAGAGACTGCGCCTTAGTTCCGTCGAACCGATGGACTTTTCCGACGATCTGCTGCACTTGATGACGGAATCGTCGCGCATCGCTACGCACGTTCACGCGCCGCTGCAAAGCGGCTGCGACCGGACGCTGCGGCGCATGCACCGCAAGTATCGTCCGCGGCACTATGCGGACCGCGTGCAGAAGGCGCGGGCGCTGATGCCGGACGCTGGAATCGGCGCGGACGTCATGGTGGGCTTTCCGGGAGAAACCGACGCCGAATTCGAAGAGAGCCGGCAGTTTATAGCCGCCATGCCGTTCACGTACCTGCACGTCTTCACGTACTCGGAGCGTCCGGGCACGCCGGCCGCCGAAGAGGCCGTGCAGGTGCCCATGGCGGTACGCAAGCAGCGCAATCGCGTGCTCCGAGAGTTGGCGGCGGCTAAAAATCTGGCTTTCCGCGAACGCATGGTGGGCCAGACGCTTTCGGCGGTGACCCTGGCGGAGACCGGGATCGCGCTGACGGAGAACTATCTGAAGGTGGAACTGACGGCGGCCCGCGAACCGAACGCCCGGATCGACGTGCGAATCGCCGGGGTCACGAAAGCCGGTCTGCGGGAGAACGCGCTGCCCATTTTGCAGGGTTGCTGAACTGAACTGGGGAAGCCCGCCCGATGGTGTGGCAGGCGTTTTCGCCTGCCAACGCTTGATCCAACCGGCGTGGCAGGCTGAAGGCCAATGCCACTTAGTTTTCCTTACACTGCGTATCTGGCACAAATCGTGGGGCGGACCCCCTGGTCCGCGGCCGACGCCCTCGTCGGCCTGTTCTCACCCTGCATGACGCTGACCCAGTGTGCCGGCAAAGCGGGACGGGGGCGTCCCGCGCGGACCGCCCCACCAATTCGGCAGTATTCCAGCTCTTGGGCTTAATTAAGTGGTACTGGGCTGAAGGCCTGCCGCACCAAACTTATGCCACGCGCTAACTACTGCTTCGCGGGGGTGGCCGCCTTCTTGGCCGGGGTGGCCGCTTTCTTGGCCGGAGTCGCCGAAGGGGCGGGCGGCGGACCGTAGCGTTTGATGGTCGCGCTGATCAGCTTCACCGGCGTGCGCGGCTTATTCTCAGCACCAGCCGGAACGCTAGCGATCTTGCCGACCACGTCCTGTCCATCGACCACCTGGCCGAAGACGGTGTACTGACCATTCATATAAGAGTAGTCCTTGTTCGTCTTGTCCATGATGAAGAACTGGCAAGCGCCGGTGTTCCTGGCGTCCAGGCGCGCCAAGCCGAGCACGCCAGGCTTGTCGTACTTCAAAGTGGGGACGATTTCATCCTTGATGGTGAAGCCGCAATCGCCCGTGCCATCGCCCTGCTGGCCGTCGCCGGTCTGTATCATGAAGCCCGGAATCACGCGATGGAAGGTCAAGTTGGTGAAGTAGGGACGCTTCGTCATGGCGCCGCTCTTGTCCTTGGCCGCCTTGGTGCCGCGTGTCAGGGCGACGAAGTTAGCCACCGCACCGGGCACCTCCTTCTCGTACAACTGTGCCGTGATGGTGCCCATCGACGTATTGATGATCCAGTAGAGCCCTGGGGCACGGTCGGGCGTGGGCTCTTCCTTCTTCGCGGTGGCCGCGGTCTTCGCGGGCGCGGTGGCCGCCTTCTTGGCAG
>JANYJN010000201.1 GCA_025358475.1 Candidatus Solibacter sp. | reverse complement strand
TCGACGATTTTGCCTTTCACCTGCACCATCTTGCCGACATAGTCGTCCGGATGGGCGAGCAGGGTAGCCAGAGGCATCGGCTCCTTCACAGTGAGCGGTTTGCCGAGCTTGATCTCAGCGGCGGAGAGCAGGCCTAAGGCCAGAAACGAAGCAAGAAGGATTCGCATTTTCCCTATTCTACAGCTTGCGCCGCACGCACGTCAGCATCTTGCAGGGAGCCAGCAGGCCAACGGGGGGCGTCGTCCGCAGACTAGAGGGTCGGCCCCACCAAGCCCGAGTGCGCCACATTTACCAGTCTGCGTGCCGCGCAGTTTTGCATGGAATGTCGCGGGCCGAAGGCCAACCCAATAGACCGGGACAGACCATCGCCTTTCTATTCGTCCTTCTACGGTGTGACGCTGTAGAGCTGGAAAGGCGCCCAATAGTAGGGCTTGCGCAGATTGCCCGGCGACGCGATGAGTGAAAGCTTGGCGGCACGCAGGGCTGAGGCCGGGGGCTGTCCGGCGGCCAGTTCGCGATAGAGCACATCCATGAGGCCGGCGGTGGATTCATCGTTCACGTCCCACAGGCCGGCGATGACATGGCGCGCGCCGGCGCGGAGAAACGCCCAGGCAAAGCCCACCAGTCCTTCGCCGGAGTACGCGCGCACCCCCACGCCACGGCAGGCGGAGACGGTTACCAGGTCGGCAGTCAGCGGCACGTCCATCACCTGGCGCGCGTATAGCTTGCCGCCGGAGAGCAGGACTGCCGAATCGAGCGGGCTTTCCCGATTGGCGACGGCATGCGCCGTGAAGTGGATGGCGGAAAAGCCCGCTGGGGAGGCCTCGAGGTAGGCCTGCGGAGTGGCTGCCTGGCGGGCCAGGACCACCTGGTCCCGGCCACCGAAACGCCGCGTGACGCTTGCCATCTCACCGGCGGCGTGCGCCAGAGCTGGAAAGGCTGGGTCCGACGCGATGGGGTCGCCGAGCAGCAGCAACCGGCGCGCCTCACTCTGGGTGGCCGCGCGCGACGCACGCTCCGCCAGCAGCCCTAGCGAAGGCGCGATGGCCACGGTCACGTCCTCGATCCAGTAGCGCGGCACGCCTCCCGGTTCGACAGAGGGCACAGGGAGCGCTTCCAGGTTGAGGCCGTGCAGCGCTCCGTCTACCGCCAGAATGACATGCGACCCAGCCGGTATCCACTGGCGGAGGGGCGCGATGAGTAACTGGTAGAGGCGCTCGCCCGCGGGGATCGGCGTGCGTAGCGGATCGGCCAGGCGCCGCTCGATGGCTTCCTGGTATTCGCGCGCCAAGCCTTCGATCACTGCCCCCGGCGGCAGAGGGACGTGGTGGATCTCCCGCGCATTTACCACCCAGGCGTGAGACCGCGCGTGACCCAGCCAGTAGGAGAGCAGGATCACGCCGTTCTGGCGCGCGATGGCGCGAAAGGCCTCGGCGGGCAGACGCCCCGCAGTAACGGAGCCCGGATGACCGGCCAGCACCTGGGCGCGGCTGGAATCGGCCACGGCTAGCGCGCGGCCGCTCTCCCCCTGGTCGATCAGGGTCTCGACGTACTGTTGGTACAGGCTGATTCGCTGGGTCAGAAAGGGCAGCTTCAGCTCGGTGCTTACCACGTCTGCGCGGGTCTTCTCCAGAAGGTTGACCGCCGCCTCAAAGTGTTGCAACGCGGCCGCCGGCCGATGCTGCAGGAGCGCCACTGCGCCGAGCCCGGCGTGCGCTTCCCACACAACCGCCGGATCGTTCTTGCCTTCATCGATGGCCTGTTGGTAGAGACGCGCCGCCTCCGCGGATTCGCCGCGGCCACCGGCGATTCGCGCCGCGTTCTGCACGTTGTAATACAGCGTGTGCATGTTGGCCGCGTTCTTGAGCCGGATGGCTTCCCGATTGAAGCTGGCGGCGTTTTGCCAATCGCGCAATTCGCTATAGCACTCCGAAAGGTTGCCCGCCCAAATGGCGGCGTCCCTGGGGCGGTTCTCCTGGCTGGCCAGACTGAGGGCACGCTCCAGGTAGGGGAGCGCCGCCTTTAGATCCCCCTTCATCATGTAGGTTTGGCCGGTCTCTCCGAGCGAGATTTGCAGGTAATACAAGGCCCCGGAGCGTTCGTTCTGTGCCACACTCTGCAAATGAATCCGGAGCGCACGGTCGTGCTCACCCAGTTGCGAGTAGCAGGCCGCCAGGTTGCTCCGCGCCAGCGAGTAAAGCGTTCGCGACCGCGGTCCGGCCAGGGCGGCCGCCTTTTCGAAATACGGAACGGCTTCGTCGTAGTGCATCCGCTGCAGGCGGATCATACCCAGGTTGACCAGCACTCCGGCTTCGGAGTAGGCCGAATGCAGGGCCCGCGCGCGCCCTAGCGCGGCACGCAAAGCAACCTCCGCCAGGTCGTAATGCTGGCGGCGCATCAGCAGGACACCCTGGAAGGTTTCGATGTCCACCAGCACCTCTTCGGCTTTCGCCGCCTCCGCTGCCTGGTGGGCGGCATTGAACCGGGCGTCGACTACGTCCACGCGGCCCAGCCTGGAGAGGGCCCACGCTTCCATCATCGTCTTTCGCGCGCGCAGCGCCGCGAACTCCCGGCCCGCGGGCGTGGCGTCGCGGAGTTGATCTAACACTTCCTCAGCGCGGCTGCTGTAGAGCAAAACTTCGCAGCGCAGCAGGCGGAACTTCCACTGATAGACAGGATCGCGACGCGAGGCGGCGACCGAAATCCCGTGTGCGGCGGCAAGTTCCGCTTTCGCCAGTTCACCGGCGTGAAGATGGTCCGTTGCGGCGTCAAACAGCACGTCGAGACGTTCCGCCGGCCTGAGACCGCAGCCGTACCAGAGCAAGATGGCCGCTGGCAGGAAGCGCATCGGAGTTAAATTGGGGGCCAGGTTCCGCCGTTGGTCTCCCCTTCCGCCGCGACCACTTCGCCGCCCAGGTCGCTGCCCAACTGAAAGCGCACCATGGTGAGGCGGCGCGATTCACGGGTGATGTACAACTCGCCAAAATAGATCTTGCCGAAGTTCGGCACGTGCACGACGTGGCCGTGAATGGTGGCCGTGGGGTGCGGTTCGCCATCCCAGCGGATCTCCTTCACGATGGTACACTTCACCGTGCCATTGCCTTCGGGGAAAGCCGTGGCTGCCCCGGCGCTGCCGTCCAGGGGCAGCAACAGGTGCGCGTGGTTCGGCGGCAGACCCGCGGCGTGGGCCTTGGCGAGCTTATCCTTGGTGTCGCACACCTGGTAAAAGTCTTCGGCAAGGGTGATGGCGAGGCGGGAATCGTCGATGCGGACACCGTCCAGGATGTTGCCTTCCAGGGTGATGACCGGCTGCTCCTTGCCTATAGGACTCCGCGAGATCAATCCGACGGCGGCGTGTGCCACGTGGACCCGGCCCAGAATCACCAGGCCATGGACTTCGGATTTCACCCGGGTCTCGGTCGGCGGCGCATCGAAGGCGACCGCGCCGGTTGTGGTGGCCACTCCGGCCGCGGGATCGACATAATCGCCGCGGGCGCTGGTTGACACAGCGTCGAAGGAGACCCACTTATCGAGCCTTTGCGGCCCGACCTTGTTTTCAGCGAACCCACCGATAACAGGCAGGGAGCTGCAGCCTTGCACAGGCAGCAGTTGGTCTTGCGGACGGCGAATATGCGCGGACACTCCGGAGGCGTGTCCGCGGAAGATATAGCGTCTGGGTTGAAGATTGTCCATCGAGTTCCTCAGTTGGATTGCACGGAGAAGGGGTAGCGGGCGAGTTCGGCGCCGTGCGGATGGCGCAGGAGCAGTACCCAGGCGCCGGGTTCGCGGATCGCGGAATTGGGCAGCACCACGATCAGGGGTGAACCGGCGGGCGGGGCTTGCGTGACGCCCTTGTGGCGCGTCGCGCCGTCCGGCGCGATCACCTCATAAGTGAGCGCGGCGCCGGGATCGGCGAAGTTGACGTCCAGCGAGAGTAGCGACAGGGCCTGGTCGCGGCGGATAGTAAGCGCCTGTTCCTCGCCGCGCGCGGCGGGGCGCAACACGATGGGTGAGAGCGCCTGCGGGGCCCCCGCCCAGCGAAGCGGCGGAATCACGACGTAAGCTTGCCAGGCTGCCAGGCAGCCCAGTGCGACGGCGGCCGTGGACGGCAGCATCGAAGGGAACAGCCCGGAGAGCCATCCGCGGCGGGGTGCTTCACGCGCGACTGCAGGGTGCGACCGCGGAGCGGCATCCTCGGCACAGACGGCCCTGACGCCGCGGGCCAGAGCGTCCCCGGTGCGCACGTCGTCGGCACAAGTGGAGCAATCGAAATAGTGAGCTTCGAAATCGAACCGCTCGGGCTCACTCATTTCGCCCAGAAGGTAGCGCTCGGAGGCTTTGGTGGCAAGTGCCTGTTGATGCTGCATACTCATCCCACTGGTGTCGCACGGGTGGCATTCGTTACAACCCGCCGCAGGTAGCCGTTGCGGAAACGCTGTTTGGCGCGGTATACCAGCACGCGCAAGTACTCGCGATCCACCTGCAGGACGCGGCACATCTCGCCCTTGTCGCGCTCGTCGAAAAAGAGCCAGCGGAGGAGCTTGCGGTCCTTTTCGGGCAGTTCGGAAAGCACGCGACGAATTTCGGTCCGCTCTTGTTCGCCGGCCAGCGCGGTATCGGCTGGGATCTCTTCGGAGACGCAGTCTTCCACCGGTTCGGCCACCCGCGATTGGGCGCGGTAAACCTCGAACAGCACGTTGTTGCAAACGGAATTCACGAAAGAGCCGAGAGCTTCGGGGTTTTCGATACCGGACTCGCGAAGCGTCCGCAGGACGCGCAGAAAGGTTTCCTGAGTCACATCCTGGATAAGTTCGGGGGCACGCAGGCGAGAACGCAACTTAATGGCCATCAGTTCGCCGAAATACGAGACGAATTCGCCCTCGGTTTCGGGGTCGCAATGAATCAGCCGGCGCACGTATCCGGCATCGAAGCTCTTGCGCTGCACGATGCTCGCTATTATACAGCTTATGCACCGGCCGACGCGCGGAAAGGGTTCGCGCACAGGCCTCCGAACCTATGCGCGAACGCTTTGCAGTGTGGGCCCGCTGAACATCGCGAAGAAGGCAGGCCCTGTCCCCGGTTCCTGACCGGCGCGCTGATTATTAGTGCAGCGGAGCGGCGTAGCGTTTCAGTACCAACGGAAAATATCCCGCGATACGATTCGCGCCTCCCGCGCACCATGACAACTGAAGCCCAGTTTCAAGAGAACGCGATGAACCTGCATATCCCCGATGTCAGAATCCTCGAAGTCCACCCCACCCCTTGGA
>JANYJN010000305.1 GCA_025358475.1 Candidatus Solibacter sp. | reverse complement strand
AGTAACCGGAATCATCGGGGCCGCGGTGGCGGATGGTGTCCGTCATGCGCTCGAGGATCGAGGGAGAGTCGGACGGTTGAACAGTTACGAATCCTGCAATTCCACACATGGGCGAGGAGGGCCTAATCCTCACTTTACCATGCGGTTGTGGGGGAGTTTGCGAGATGCTCTTTGACGCGGAGGCGCCGAGATAAGCGCAGAGAAGGCACAGGGGGGATCGGGATTCATGAGTTCGGTGGGAGGCGGAGCGAGCGGAGAGCGTGGAAGAAGAAGTCCGAGCTGTGCTCGGATGGACAAGGCAGAGCCTTATCCCACAGTCAACGGGAGGGATTTGTGGGTTTGGGAGAAAGTCATTGCGCAAACATTTATGAAATTATTCTGAATGATGTCAATTACTTGACTGGATTGCGGGAGGAGTAAGCGGAGGCGGACCAGTTACTGTCGGCTTAGAGGGGCTGGTTAGCGAAACCGCCAGCCGATTCAGTCAAAAACATGAACTTCAATAGAACCGCGCTGGGATGTGTTTGCGTGGCGGCGGCGACAATGGGCGCGGCCCGCGGACAAACGCAGATCGATCTGCGCACCCAAGGAAAGAATATCGATTTTTCGTTGGCCGCACGGACGCGGCCATCCAAGACCGGGACGTTGCTACCGGCAGTCTGCATGATCGGCGAGACGTTCGTGAAAACGGACGCCGCGGCGGGCAAGAACCTGTATGTATGCACGGCGGTGAACGTGTGGACGGTACAAGGTATCGAGATGCCGGACGCAACCGGTAAGTGGGACCAAGTACTGAGCAATAACGGTAGCGGCTATGTTTGGCAGGCGCTTGGTGGAGATGTGAACGGGCGGCCAGGAGCAGTTACGGTGACGGGAATGGGAGGCCGGAAACTCAGCAGCCTGACACCCTTGGATGGACAGTACTTGAAATGGAACGGTGTATCCCAGCAGTGGGAACCGACGACGCTGGCAGGAGCGATGAGCGTGTTCGGACGGGCCGGGGCGATCACGGCTCAAACAGGGGACTACGGTTTCGCGCAGATATCGGGTAGCGTGGGGACCTCCCAATTACCGGCGGCGGGTGGAGACTTGAACGGTACGCTGACGGGAGCGCGGGTTACCGGGTTGCAAAACCGGCCGGTGGCGACTTATGTTCCGGTAGCAGGGCAGGTGTTGGCGTGGGACGGAGCACAGTGGGCACCGCAGGCTTTTACAGGTGGTAATGGAGTGACGAGCGTGTTCGGGCGCTCTGCGGTGGTGACGGGGCAAACGGGGGACTATTCATTTGGCCAGATTTCAGGCACGGTGGGAGACGCGCAACTGCCGGCGGCGGGCGGCGATCTGACCGGTGGGCTAAGCGCGCCCACAGTGGTCCGCCTACAAGGGCGGCCGGTGACATCGACAGTTCCGTCGGCGGGGCAGGTATTGGCGTGGAACGGGTCGCAGTGGACGCCGCAAGCGCAGACTGGCGGCGTGGCGAGCACGTTCGGGCGGACGGGAGCGATAACCGCGCAGACGGGGGATTACTCGTTCACTCAGATCTTGGGGACGGTAAGCAACGGGCAGTTGCCTTCGGCCGGCGGAGATGTGAGCGGCACGCTGTCGAGCGCCACGGTGAGCAGGCTGCAAAACCGGCCGGTGTCGTCGATAGGGCCCGGGACCGGGCAGGTGCTGACTTGGGATGGAGTGCAGTGGCTGGCGCAGACCCCGGCATCCGGCGGCGGCGGCGCGAATTCGGTCGACAAAACCATCAGCAATACGTACTGGGCCGGCGCGAAGCAAACCTTTGTGCCGAGCCTGGCGACCAGCGGCATTAATATAATGCCTGGCACGCTGCCGACCAATCCGGCGGCGGGAGATATATCCCTGGACACTGGCGATGCGAATAAGTTGAAGATCTATGACGGCGGGCAGTGGACTACTCTGGTCACGGTGAGTAACTACGTAGCGACGATCACCGGGCAGACGGTAGTGACCATCAACGGAACGACACATCGCCTTGGAACGGCGAACCTGAGTGTGGAGTGCTATGACAGCGCAAGTCCTTCCGCGCGGGTGGAGCCGGACCGGATCGTGGTAGACCCGGTGACGTTCAATGTAAACATCTATTTTGCGAGCGCGCAGACAGGAAGTTGCGCGATCACGGGTTCGGGCGGGGTGACCTCCTCCGGCGCAATCGGCGCGGGAATGGCATCGCAACTGGGGGATTTGGGGCTAGTGCTGACCAGCCGGACGGTACTGACGGCGGGGTTGAACTGTTCCAACGCGACGCCCTGCAACACCCGATTAGGCAATACCGTATATTCGGTGACAAACAGCAGCACGATTACGCTGTCGGCGGGGAGCGGGACTTTGTATCTATATGTGGATACATCGGGCGCACTGGTTGCAGGACACAATCTTACGCTGACATGCGCCGGAATATGTGGGGCGGTAAGCGCCGTGACTACGTTCCCGGTAGCATCGATTCCGCTGTTTACGTGGACTGCGACGAACGGACTCTGGGACATAAGCGGCGGCAGCGATAAGAGGGCGTTCCTTAGCACGCGAAGTCTGGGAGGCGGCACGGGGATTGTGGCCTTGGATACCGGGACACAAACGGTGGTGGCGGTGGATTCAGCGACAGTGCCGACATACATAGCGGCAGCGGCAGTGATCGATTTCACAAGCATAGCGCCGGGGGCATGCGCCGAATCGACAGTATCCCTGCCGGGCGCATCGGCGGGGGACTCGGTGGCGCCGGGGTGGCCAGCGGGTATGGAGAGCGGCTTGATCGGGATGATGCGGATCAGCGCCAGCAACACAGTGGCGGTAAGAGTGTGTAACCTGTCGGGCACTATGGTGGATCCGGCGGCCGCAACATTCCGGGCGACGGTTGTGAGGAGTTTCTAACCATGAAAAGGGCGATTCTATTCGTTGCGTTCGCCGCCTTATGCGGGGCGCAGACCACCGTGAACGGCGGACGCGACTATAAGGGAACACTGAAGGCGAGCGGCAGCGTTTCGGTGGTAGATTTCAGTAGTGCTGGAAGTACGGCGCCAGCCAAAGCCGGCACTTCGGGGTCGCGGCCGACGGCGTGCACACAGGGGCAGATCTACTTCGCCACGGACGTAGCGGCGGGGCAGAACCTATACTTCTGCACGGTTACGGGGGCGCCAGGAATCTGGACGCAGATGAGCGGCAACGCGGCAGGGGCGACGACGGCAGGGGGGGGAGCGCCGGCGGGCAGTTGCGCACCGCCAATGTTATACATCGACACGACGAACCAGGACCTTTGGTACTGCGGCGCGACCAATACCTGGAGAAAGCCGACGGCGGACACCAGCGGCTTTGCGACTGCCGCGGGCACGAACGCGTGGACGGGATATAACAACTTCTCGGGGGGTCAGTGGAGGCCGCCGGAATCGACGGTGGGGAATCTACCCAACGCTAGCGGTAACGCGGGAAAGGTCTTCATGGTTACTGACGCGGTCACTGCGGGAAGCTGCTCGAACGGGGGCGGGTTACTCCGGGAATTGTGCCGGGCCAATGGGTCCACCTATGAGTGCGTCGGCGGCTGCGGTTCCGCTGGCGGTGGCGGCGGGAGCGTCGCCTATCTTTCGTCCCTCATGACTGGCCCCGACTCGACGAGGACCATCACCGGGGGGACACATGGATTCGCCACAGCGGCGCTGCTGGTTGGGGTATACGACAATGCATCGCCACGCAACGCAATCTCGGTTGGGTGGACCGTCAACCCGGCCACTTACGACGTCGCAATCACGTTCGCGAGCCCGCAGAGCAACTACTATGTGGTGATCAACGGCGGGGGAGGGGCGGGAATCGGTAGCACGCTGACGGGGTTGGTGCGCGGTTCGGCTTCGGTTATGACAGCGGCGGAACTGAGTGGCGACGTGACGACCAGCGGAACGAATGCGGTGACCATAGCGGCAAATGCGGTGGGCTCCAGCAAGATGGCCGTGGTTAATACGCGGCGCACGTGCGTCATCGATCGCGATGCCCGGTCGGCGGCCGTGTTGACGGCGGCGCAAATCACGGGCCGGTGTGAAATACCCGTCGCGGCTCACATTGTGGAGGTTGGCGTGTGGGGCGGGACCGGCACGGGCGGGACGCAAGCATATACAGGTACAGGTGCCGTGCAGTTGACCCGCTATCGTCCCAATGGGGCAACTACGGCCGCCATTTTAAGCGCTACGCTGGCAACCCCCGGCTCTGGCGCAAATAAGGCATGCGCGGTGGCGACCATCAGTGGAACGTGTATCAATGGCCTGACTTCGAGTGGTTCCGTGACGCTGGCTGGGGGGGCAACGGTGACGGTCAACGCAGGGGACTTACTGTATGTGTCGACGGCCACGGCGGACGGTGTGCAGACGTGGTACACAGTTACGATTGTGTACACGGTGGACTGAGATGCGAGAACTCATCCGCTTATTGATGACAACCAGCGTTACGAATGTTACCGGCAGAAGCGCACTCATAAAGTACCCGCACACCGGCTTTGTGGGACGGACCCACCGATAGGATGTACTTCAATGGTTACGGCGCCTCTGCCACGGCAGGCATAGGCGGAGAGAGCAACAGTAGACGGGGAATTCTGCGGGTGGAAATGCCCGAGTCCCCAGCGAATTCAGGATAGACCACATGAGATTATCGACGATCGTTCTGACCGCCTCGGTAGCATACGGGGCAGTTGGCAATTTGCAGGTTAGAGGGGTTACATCCACGCAGGCTATTCTTGCGTACACAGCGCCGGACACGAACGCGTGCTCGGTGGAAGTGAGCGAATCGCAGTCGTACCGTCCGCTGGCGCACGACGTGGACCCGGCCCTATTTGCCGGCTCAAACCTGGACAACCGGCCGGAAGCGACGGCAAGCGGCATACAGCGAATATTCGTGGCGGGAAAGAGGCGGGCCGAGAAGGGAAGCACGGGCAGGTGGTATTCGCGGGCGCTACAGGCGTTCACCACGCATTACTTTCAGATTACATGTGGCGCCAGCCAAGCCACAGGGACCTTCCTGACGGCGAACATAGCATTGGGCAATACTTACAATGAGGCACTGCCGGCGGATCCGGCAGTGGGTGCGCGGCCTTACTTTAGCTCGACCGGATCGTATGCGTGGCCTGAGTTTTTGAATTGGAACAATCAAGATCCAACAGCGCGCCCGGAAAGCGTGATCGATCCCCAGACGGGAATGCTGCTCAAGCGCCTGGCTCTACCGCAAGACCAGCCGATCACATATTTGCCCGGCGGAGGCGACCATTACTTCTATTCGGTTCTCGACCCGGACGGCGCATGGAACCTGCCAACGGTCGTCTGGTCGACCGCAAATGGGACACTGGTATCTATCGTAGTAGGTTCAGGCACGGCAACCGTCACCACATCGGCGGCACATCAACTAACAACCGGCAGCCTTGTGACACTCTCGGGTTTGACGGGCAGTGCGAGCGGGGCGAACGGGGTGTATCAAGTTGCGGGGGTTTCGAGCAGTACGGCATTCCAGATCCGGCAAGGAGCCCTGCCGGCCAACACGACCCTTGCAGACGCCACATTGACTGTCACCGCGAACGCAGTAAACGCGGACAACGGTACGTTGGCGTCATACACCGGGACCCAATCGAGCGTTCTGTTCTTGCGGGACCAGACATTCTGGACCGCGGGCGGAACCAGCCTGTACGATCTGACTCTTCCCACGGAGTACCTCACCGTGTCGGTGAAGGGCTGGTGCTCGGGGACCTGCGCTGGTGAGGATGCAAAGATCCAAGCCTGCCTGACGATAAACGGTGTCACCTGTTGGCCGACGAATGCGACGGCAAAGTATCAGGAGGTTGCGCTTGGAACATCAGCCACGAATACATTCGCGACCTTGGGGACAGCGGTTCCGCTGCTGGATGCGTGGACGCCAGCGGGATTCAGTCCTCTGAACCGCGCCGACCTATCCGCGCGAGCCAGCCTGGTGAATGTCGACGTGAGCGGCGTTGTGACCTGGATGCCGGGCGGTTACCCGAATACGTATTTCAACGCAAACTGGACCCCTGGCAGCAAGATCTCTATTGCGGGATCGGCATGCAGGATCGTGAATATGGGAGGACCGACGCGGTTGACCATCGACCCGGCATCTTGCTCTGTGCCGCTTTCGCTGCCATTGACGGGAGCGGTATACACGGGATCCAATTTCGGATTTCTGATACGGAAGAAGACGGCGAGCACGGATACGATCAACGTGCAGTATGCGAAGTATACGACGGGGACTTCGCAGTACGTCGATTTTACCGCCAGCGGGTCAGCGACGCTATGTAGCAACACGCTGACACAAAACAGTGTAACCGGGGGATTGGGGTACCACTGCGTGATTCCAAGCGGCTGGCCCCTCTTGTACTGGGTAGACCACAAAACAGGCGACGCCACTTACCTGGGTCTGTTTTCCCAATCCGGGGCAAGTGGTCCGGACGGCTTCGCCGGCGGGGGTTGTGACGGAAGCGCAACGTTGGTGGGAACGACGCCGACGCTGCCAGAGAACTACTTCTGCACGGCAACCGATAACGAGGCGCCGGCGAAGAGGGTTTTGATCTCGTGCGTCCTGACGACAACGAACCAACCGGGAAATAAATCGGTTTCCTGTTCGAATATCACACCAGGCACGAGAGGCAAAGACCTGCTGACGTTAATCGCTCAATTTGCGGCGGCCGATGTGCCGGCCTTCGACAGCGCGAAATATGGATGCTCAATCGTAGGACTACAGGGCACGAAACTCATTCTGGGATGTGGGCGCAGCGTTCAGGATACGTTGGGATGGACCGTTGTATTCGACCCAAATAAGGTGGATACTGCGGCGGGATGCGTGGGAGGCGGCGCCGCGGGATGCGTGGTTGCGGTGGCGTCTACATGGGCGAAAGCTCCAGCCCGGTGGTGCGTCCGCCACACGACGTTCGTTTCGGGAAACACCGACACCGTATGGATAGCGGGGAAGTTCTTTTCTCCGAACAATCCGCCGCAACTGGACGATGGGCCGTACACCTCAACCATCGTATCGGCAGCGCTGACCGCGACGCCGGCGATCACGGCGGGTACGGGTGTCTGTCCAACCGGGAGCGCGGGTTGCAGCCAGGTGACGGTGGATGGCGAACCGTGCGATATGTCTCCGGCGGCGGGCGAGGCGACCGGCAGTAGCGTATGTCCAAAGAACCCCGCTTGGGTGTACCTGCAAGACGCGAAGATTGGGGATGTGTTCACGATCGATGGAGAGTACACGTTACTGGTGGGGAAGAACGGGAACCAGTGGACGCTTCAGCGTGGGTACGGCTTGACTTCACCGTCCAGTCACAGTTTCACGACATTGACGGCGTTCTGCATGGCGCAGGATTTCTCCAAGGGCGTCTCGAATTGGTCATGGACGTGGGATACGGCGAGAGATCCCCACGGGCTCAACAGCGACGGAACAACGGTCCGCGTGGCTTGGGACTATGATCATCCGGTACCGCGGCCGGATGTGACCATCGGCGGAATGCCGAGCTACGATGGCAATTGCCAGTCGGGCGCGGGGGGATGCTACGCCGTGCGGGCCAGCACTGGTTCCATTGGCGATCCACCGAACCGGTATGTTACTCTGGCGCCAGCATTTTCGGGAGCAACGGGGGTAGCGTCTTTCATCGAGCGCGCCCAGGACCATCCGAGCCGGTTGCAGGACAATGCGGCGAGTTCAGAGAGGCAATGGTTCACGGACGGACGTCCGTTGCAGCCCTTGATGGATATCAGCGACGCAGCCATCTCCGTATCGGGGCAGTTGTATCGCGTGACTTCGACCACTACCGATGGCGACAATCTCCACCGGGTGGGTTATAACATCTATGTTGTCAAGACTTCGCCGACTCAGCTGGTGGCGGCTGGGAATTGTTCGGCGGCTAATCCGTGTCCGATCTGGAGTGACACTTATCTGCAGGACTCGATCACGCAGCCGTGCACGATTACGCTTCTGGGGGGAAACGGAACCGTCTACATCTCAAGGATCGGTTCGGGCGGCTTGGGCGCGACCTATACTAGCGGCTTGGGAATCAGCGCCGACAATTGCCCGATTTCGGTGGGAACGGGATATCCGAGTGGTTCGACGCCTCTGTGGGCCTGGGGCGCGAGTTCGGGGACGTGGGCGGCAAGCGGTTCGGACAATCGCGGGGGCTCCTCCGGCTATTTTGGGAACATCACCCGGAAATTGCAGGCGACGTGGGCGTACTGCGGTATGCAGCCTCTGATCGATAACAGTAGTGCAGCTACGGGAGACGTTTTGAGCGACACGGCGGCGGATTCCTACAAGTATTGTATCGCTCGAAAACCCGGCGAGTGCCGTACGGCGGCACTGCCGGGCGACATCTATGTGAACTGTCCGAATGAAACGAAGCGCAACGGTGGTTCGTATGGCTGCTCGTGGTTCAGCCAGAATCAAGACATCCCGGTGGATATCTGCGTGGGCAACATGAGCGCGTATCTTAACTCGATCGTGCAAGTAGGATTCAAGAAGAACGACTTCACGGGGGCATTGGGCAGGACGCTGACCAAAGGACTGACGAGGTATAAGATTATCGATCCGTACTGGCACGGCAAGACACTCTCGGACGCTTCGTGGGTGATGTTCCGTTCGATGTATACGAACGGCGCGTGGACCGATATCTTACTGGGAAAGCTGCCACCATTTCCGCCGACGGATTCCGTGGTGCGCTCGACCTTTCAGCCAATTGGGGTGAAACTGACACCCCCCGCGGGGCTGGCGGTGGATAACGCCGTGATCCAATTCGGGTACACGGAGAACGGGAGTCCGGAACAGTTCTACTGCACGAGCCGGCAGGAAAAGTGTCTGGCTACGGCGGCAACAGTACCGGTAGTGCCGTTCCTATTCGCCTCGGAAGGCGCAGGCGGGGTGGAAGCGGGAGTTAGCGGTGTACAGTGCGCAAACAGTTGCAGTGTCGCGATGCCGGCAATTTCGCAGCGAATTCTTTACTACCAGATAAAGTATCGCGATGCGTCGAACAATACGGTCGCGACCAGCCAAATCCAAACAGTCGCCGTTCCGTAAGCTCCACCGCGGCGCCGCATACAGGGGTGTCTCAAGGCAGCCCGGCGTGCATCCGGGCTGCCTTGAAGCGTGTTCGAGTCTCACGAACTGGATTCGGTTGGGGCCGACAACCCCAGCCTTACGGCCGGGGCTCCGATTGGGGTCCACACGGATACGTCAGAGTTCCAGCCGGCCCGAACCCTGCCCGCGGAATTGCGTGCGGGGCGCCACGCGCAGTTCCAGAATGAGGTTCATCACCAGTTGTTCGATGGCGTCGCGAACCTCGCAGTGTTCCGCATATTCCATGAACACCGGATCGGACACTTCCCAATCCACAACCCGCCCCTTGAATTCCTTCGGTAGGAAGAGGCCGGCCATATTGATCACGAGATCGAAATCCGCGCGCCCCAGGTGACGCAGACTTTTGGGAAAATGATCGCGGAGATCGATATTCCTTTCCTTCATGACGCGGATGGTATCGGGAGCTAAAGCCGGCGCCGGCGCCAGGCCTGCGCTGGCCGGAATCATGACGTCGCTGCCGAGTGTGCGTGCGAAGCCCTCCGCCATCTGGCTGCGGCATGCATTGCCGATACAGACAAACAGCACACGCTTCTTGGTCGCCAGAATCATAGTTTTTCCAAAAACAGGCTATGCACACGCGCGTCGCTGGTCAGTTCCGGATGGAAGGTGGCCACCAGGTGCCGCCCCTGCTCGACCAGCACGGCGTCGCCCGCGTATTCCGCCAGCACCCGGACCCGGGCGCCGGCGCCGCGGATAATCGGCGCGCGGATAAACACCGCCTCCAGTTTGCCTGGGGCCGTGCGCTTCTCAAATTCTGGCGACGGGTTCAGTTCCACTACGCGGCTGTCCAGTTGCCGGCCATAGGCATTGCGCTCCACCACGATATCCATCAACCCCAGGCTTTCCTGCGCCGGGTGGGTGACGCCCCTAGCCATCAGAATGGCGCCGGCGCAAGTTCCGAACATCGGCTTGCGCCGGCCAAACTCGGCCAAATCGTCAAGCAGGTTTTCGTAGCGCAGAAGTTTAAGCATGGTGGTACTCTCACCGCCGGGCAGGATCAACCCGTCGATCTCACCCAACTGCGCGCGCTCCCGCACATACACGGGCGCCGCGCCGGCGCGCTCCAATGCCGCGCCGTGGGCCGCAAAATCGCCTTGCAGGGAGAGCACTCCCACCTTCTTCATTACTACCAGCCCCGGGTCTGCAACAGCTCGCCTTCGGGAATCTTGGAGATCTCCAGGCCCGGCATGGCCGCGCCCAGACTCCGGCTGGCTTCCAGCAACTTCTCCGGGTTGTTGTAGTTCTTGGCGGCCATCACAATGGCGTTGGCGCGGTTCGCCGGGTCGCTCGATTTGAAAATCCCCGATCCCACGAAAACCGCTTCGGCGCCCAACTGCATCACCAGCGCCGCATCCGCCGGCGTGGCGATGCCGCCGGCCGAGAAGTTCGGCACCGGCAGCTTGCCATTCCGCGCCACCCACTCCACCAGCTCCAGCGGCGCCTGCAAGTTCTTGGCCGCGGCCGACAACTCTTCGGCGCCCAACACGGTGAGCTGCTTCATCTCGCGGACGATGGTGCGAATGTGGCGCACCGCTTCCACGATGTTGCCGCTGCCCGCCTCGCCCTTGGTGCGGATCATGGCCGCGCCCTCCCCGATGCGCCGCAGCGCCTCGCCCAAATTGCGCGCCCCGCAGACGAACGGCACTTTGAAATCGATCTTGTCGATGTGGTGTTCTTCATCCGCCGGTGTCAGCACTTCGCTCTCGTCGATGAAATCCACCCCCAGCGCCTCCAGTATCCGCGCTTCCATGAAGTGGCCGATCCGCGCCTTGGCCATCACCGGGATGTTGACCGTCTTCATGATGGCTTCCATGATCTCGATATTGGCCATGCGGGCCACGCCGCCCTCTTTGCGGATATCCGACGGCACCCGCTCCAGCGCCATCACCGCGGAGGCTCCGGCATCTTCGGCGATCTTGGCCTGCTCGGCATTGGTGACGTCCATGATCACGCCACCCTTCAGCATTTCCGCCAATCCCACCTTCAATCGAAACTGCTCGCTCGAAAACTGAAACATATCGTTCTCCTCTCCCTGTTCCATGCGCCCGCAAGCGGGCGTTGGCAGGCTGAAGCCTGCCCCACCCCAGATCTCACACCCTCGCCGGCGACGGCTCATCGTTCCGCACCACGTTCTCCAACTCACTGGCGACTGTTCGCCCCAAGATCGCCAGCCCTTCGCGGATCTGCTCCGGAGCCAGACCCGCAAAACTCAATCGCAACGCTCCCGGTTCCAGCCGGGAAACCGCGAAGTACTTGCCCGGCATGTATGCCACACCCGCGCGCTGCGCCCGGGCCAGCAACTCACCCGCGTCCAGCGGCTCCGGCAACTGCACCCAGACATTCATGCCGCCTTCCGGACGTGTCCAGTGGGTGCCCGCGGGCAGGAACTGTGCGCATGCCGCGAGCGTAGCCGCCAAGCGCTCGCTCCCCGCCTGACGCATGCGCGCGCGGTGCGCCTCCAGCCGGCCCGATTCGGCAAATTCCAACAGCACGGCCTGCGAGAGTTGATCGGTATGCAGATCGGCCGATTCCTTGGCCTGCCGCAAACGGTCGATCAGGGGCTTGGGCCCTATCGCCCAGCCCACGCGCAGTCCGGGGAAGCTGACTTTGGAGAAGCTCCGCAACAGCACCGTTCCGCCAGCGTCGTCGAGTTGTTTCAGGGCGGGCAGCGGCTCGCCCGAGTAACGCAACTCGCCATAGGCGTCGTTTTCGATCACCGGCACACTCGCCTGGCGCCCCGCATCCAACAGTGCTTTCCTGGCGGCCAGCGGCAGACTGGCGCCGGTGGGATTTTGAAAATTCGAGGTGACCACCAGGAACCGCGGCTTCTCGCGTTCCAGCACGCGCTCCAGTTGCCCCACGTCGATGCCGTCCGGGCCCACGGGGACTCCGCAGAGTTGCGCGCCCATTCCCGTCAGTAGATTCTTCAAGCCGGTGTAGAGTGGATCTTCCACCGCCACGGTGTCGCCCGGACGCAAGAGCACCCGCCCGATCAGGTCCAGCGCCTGCTGGCAGCCGTTGGTAATCAGCAGGTCGTCCCCCGGACCCGCCACCTGCTGCCGCCGCGCCTCTTCCATCAGGTAGCGCCGCAGGGGTTCGTATCCGCTGGGCGAACCGAGCTGCAAAATATCCGCCAGATCCCGCCGAGCCAGCACCGTGGCGCAGGTGGCGCGAAACTCATCCAGCGGGAACAAGTCCCGCGAGGGCCGCGAAACCGCGAAGCTGATCACGTCCTTGCTCCACCCGCCGTTGGGCCCGGCCATGGATGTGCCGTTGCGCTCCAGCAGCCCATTCCAATCGACTCCGCCGGGTAGCCCGGCGCCTGCGGTCACGAAGCTCCCGCGACCCACCTGCCCGGAAATCAAGCCATCGGATTCGAGAATTTCATACGCTGCCGAAACGGTAGTCCGGTTCAGTCCAAGCAAGCCAGCCAATTCGCGAGTAGCCGGCAGCCGCTCGCCGCGCGCCAGTAGACCGGAGCGGATTTGCTGGGCTATTTGCTCCGAGAGTTGGCGGTAGAGCGGCGCTTCGGCCCGCGGATCCAATATTGGCTTGAGTTCCACTCAGCCATACCATACCATATTGGACTGCCTGTGGATAGGGGTAGCTGGGCAATGAATCATTTCCCGCTGAACGGGGGCGACTCAGTCGGCAATCTCCGAACCCGTGAGGCGCGCTCCCTCACTAATCGCAACCCCAGGAACGCGACTCGGCGACTGGAATCAACGTGGTAGAACGGTTGGTGACCGTCCTGTCCGCGGGCTGAGAAAGGAGTAGCAGCCGGCACCGGTTCTGCCCTATTTCTTCTTCCGCTTCACCAGGGGGGCAGCTATGATTTCCCTGTCGAGGGATAGGGTGATAGGCGGCGGCCAAACGGGCGTTTGCTACAATCCTAATTCTAGCCTCTGCGCAAGCGGCCCGAGCGCCGCTGCGCGGAAACCCAGCCCATGATAGAGGCCCACGCCCCAGCGCCAGTGACGGCAAAGCGAACCCGGAGGAGCGCAATCAAAGGGTGGGCGCTGGTGGCCTCGGTCTGCTGCCTGATCCTTGCCGGGCAGGCGGCGGCGCAGAAAAAGTCCAAGGCTAAGAAGGAAGAAATCACGCAGACCCTGCAAATCCCCAGGGAACTGCCGGGAGCCGTCACTGGCGAAACCCGCCGCCTCACCTTCCACGTCACGCCGCTCTCGGCCCGCGGCCTGCTTTCCGCCCAGGTTCGCGACGCCCTCAAAGCCCTCACCCACGAAACCGGTGGCAGCCCCGTGCTCAAAATTCGCGCCTTCGCGGCCGGGTCCGGCGACCTGCGCCGGGTACGCGACCTGGTCAGCGAAGTCTTCACCGTTCGCGGGTTGCCGCTGCCGGCGCTCAGCTTGATTCAGGCCGGCGGCCTGCCGCTCGAAGGCGCGCAGGTGGTGCTGGAGGCCATTGCCGCCGGAAAAAAGGAAGTGAGCCCGCATGGCCTGGTCTTCTTCTCCGCGCCCATCGCCGCCAGCGACAATCCGCTGAACCCCGTCGCGCCGCTGGCCGCGCAATCGCTGGAGCGCTTGAAGCGCGCCATCAAGACCGCTGGTTCCGAGTCCACCGATGTGGTGCGCGTCACCTGCTTCCTGAGTTCCCTGGCGGATCTCGCCGCCACACGTAGACTGGTGGAATCCGATTATCCCCGGGCGGCACTCAACTACGTGCAAACCCAGCGCTCCCCCTCGCGCGCGCTGGCCGCCTGCGAAGCCGTCGCGCGGCTCCGCCGGGACACCGGGCAGCGCCTCTCCTTCCAACCGGAAGACGGCGAGCCCCTGGCCGCGTTAGTCGGCGCGCAGCATGTGGTGCTCACCGGCACTCAGGTGAGTTATGGCTATCAGGAGTCCAATTCGCGACTGGCCTTCGAACGCCTGCAAAAGGTGCTCGAAGGCGCCGGCGTGTCCGGCCGCGATGTGGCCTTTGCCCACTACTACCCACTGGCCGATCCGCTAGCCGCCCAGGTGCGCAAACTGCGTACGGAATTCTTCCCCGCCTCCGCCGGATCGCTGGTTCTGTTCGAAGGCCTGCCCGGCATGGACGCGGGTTTCGCCGTGGACGTGGTGGCGGTCAAGGACTGATTGTGCGGGGTGGGGGGCTTGACGGCTGAACGTCACTGGATGTCACCGGCTCGAAGTTTTCGGTCCCCTCCACCGGATCTAGAACTCCGATCCGCGCTGCTGGCGTCGAACCCAGAATTGGCGGACCACTTCGGCAATAAAACCGATAGATGCCCCACAACTTCACTATCCCAAGAGGGGCATGCCAACAAAACGTCCCACTCCAGGGTAGAATTATAGTGATGACGTCTGGATTACAGAACAGTGCCTATACACCGGCCCAAGTGTCTGCTGTTACCGGCCTTGGGCTCTCAGCGGTGCAGAAGGCGATTGAGTACAAATTAATCCGCCCCAGGCGGGTCCGCGAAGGACGTGTCGTCCGTCGGATGCTATCCAAATCTCAGGTTCTATATCTGCAGATGGAAGCCAGAGGCCTGAAATCGCTGCCACTCGCCACGCGGCGCGAAGTGGCGCAAGCGGTCGAAAGAAATCCAGGGATTGACGCGATGACCCTGTCGGAGGGTGTTATCCTCATCCAGTTCAAATCGGCGCGGAAAGAGGTGGATGCCGGAATCCGGCGTTTGACTGAGGCAATGCGCATGGTGGAATCCGATCCGGAAATCATGCGCGGTGCGCCGGTGTACAAGGGGACCCGGATCCCGGTCCAAAGTATTGCGGACATGCTTTCGCACGGAGCGACGGCAGGGGAGATTCTTGAAGGCTATCCCGCCCTGACTCGTGAGAAAGTTGAGTTGGCGTCGATGTACGTCAAGGCATTTCCTCTCAGGGGTCGTCCTGCCCTGCGTCCGTGGGCCCGGCGTGGGCCGCGGCGCATGAGCGAACAGCGCCTCGCGAGTCGATGAAGTTTTTGATAGATGAGTGCCTCCACACGTCGCTGGTCGCCTTGGCGCACGACGCTGGACACATATGCGAGCACGTGACGTTCCTCGGCCTTGGGGGGTACAAGGACTGGCAGTTGATGGCTAGGATTCGCAGCGAGGATTACACGTTTGTGACGAACAACCGCACGGATTTCACCGGACTCTACGCTCAGGAAGAGTTGCATTCTGGACTGGTGATCATTATTCCGAACGTCACGCCATCGCGCCAGCGGGATCTCTTTCAAGCCGCCCTGTCACATATCGGCGTGCGGGATCTCATAAACGCCGTGCTGGAAGTGGAGCTTGCGGGCGGTGACGCCACCTGTCGCGAGTACCCTTATCCACGTTCATAAAGCAGATCGGGAAGGTGGCGCGCTTTCGCCTTCCTGCGCCGTTCTGGCGACTACTCCCCACCATTCGGTCCGCGCAGTGATCCGTGATGCCGCTGGAAAACTCGTGCCCGCGCACCACGAAAAATCTGGCCCCTTCCGCAGCGACCAACAGAGCCTTCACCTTATGTAGTCCCTGGCGATTTCGCGTTTGTCGTAGCCATCCAGCACGTGCACCACGCGGATTTTCTTCAGCGACACCGGGGAGAGCTGGCCGATGGGGACGTACATGATGGTGCGGCCCAGACGCGAGGCGATGGTGCGGAAGATGGTGCGGGGCGGCTTGGCGGCGACGTAGACCACGTGGCGGTGGATGGAATAATCCAGGCCGGCCATCAGCAGGCGTTCGGATTTCGATTCGGCGAACTCGTAATCCGGGTCCTGCCAGACGTCGTACATGCGGCGCGCCGGCAGGCTCATCAGGAAGCCGCCATATTCGCCGCGGCCGATGCCGGGGCCCACCATGTTGTCGAACGGGAAGGTGGAATAGAATGCCATGTCGGATTCATTCTGGTTCTCGCCGAGCCAGGTGGTCATGTAGGAGTAGCGGTTATCGCGATCCCCGTCGAAGATCACCACCACGCTGCCCACCTCGCCAGAGATCTTCTGGAACTGGCGCACGTAGATGCGCTTTTCGTACCACTTGCGGATGGTTTCGCGTAGGTCGATTCCATCCAGAATCGAAGTGGTGAACGGCTCCACACGCACGCGCTCCTCGGACAGAATGCTCTTGCCCTTTTTCTTGAGGTAGTGACCATAGTTCTCGATGACCAGGTCTTCAGGCGGATAGGAGCAGATTCCGGCGCCGTTCAACTGGCTGGCCCATTCGCCGGGAAACTTCTCCTTTTTGCGCGGCTTGAGTCCGTAAGGGCGCAGCTTCTGCTTGGTCTTGGGCAGGCGGCGACGCAGGCGGATGCGGCGCGTGTCGATCCAGACCTCTTCGCCGGAGATGCGCGCGTTGGGAAGGTCGCTTTCGATGCGCTGCGGCGGATAGCGCCCGGCGGCTTCCCAGACGTCCCAGGCGTAGTTATCGTCGGCGATACCGCGGGCGGCCACGGTGACATCGAAGATGCCGGCCGAGAGATCGTTGGCGGCGAGCGCGAGATTGCGCGTGTAGCGGGCCAGCAGGCGGCGCTGCCAGTGGGCGATGCGCTCCCCGGT